>JACSSB010000255.1 GCA_014879435.1 Phycisphaerales bacterium | reverse complement strand
AAGTGCATGATCATCATCGAGATGATGGCGAGTGCACGAGTTTCGTCAACCGCAGCAAAACGGGGCGCTAATGCGGGTCTAGACATGGAACAGCTCTTGGAGTCTTGGCTGTGACACACTCAAATATGCCTGATAATTATGATATTTTCCCGTATACAGCGCCAAAAAACAACGATCCGATTCCATGCCGATGCTCAGCCATAAATCCCGCATAATTTCTTTAAATTGCAATTCACACGCCCCTACTGAAATTATCGCAAAAGGAATCCACACCGCTATTGATGAGATTCCCTCATAAAATACCAATACGAATGTAGCATTTTAAATACCTGATTGAAATTATGAAAATATCTCTGAAAACGACACTCCACATATGTTTAATTCAATTAAGATCTCAGGGATCACCTCTCACCTCAGTAGTAACGAAGACTGAAAAGCAAAAGTAACCGTTAACAAGGATCAGCGGACTGGTTGCTGCTAAAGAAAGAAAGTCACGAGAAACATTGGGAAGTCCATCACCACCCGGAGTACCGCCATGATCACCACTTGGTTGGATAATCCTAGTCACCGTGCCTGGCTCGAACGCAATTTCGCCGACATACTGCAATTCGCTCTAGCTTCGCCACTCGCAGAAGGTGGCTTCGCCTATCTGGGGGCCGACAGCACCCCCGTACCTGGGCGTAAACCGCAGCTCATGTTTACTGCGCGCACCCTTTACACCGCATCCTTAGGTGTCGCTCATGGCATACCTGGTGCGGGAGATTTGGCAGAACACGCGCTTACCTCGCTCGATGGCCTCTATGCGGATCAAAGGCACGGTGGCTGGCTCAGTGAGCCGGGCACCATAACCCGCAAAGCGACCTACGATCACGTTCAAGTCGGTCTGGGTGCGGCAACTGCCGTGTTGGCAGGTATCGACCGCGCCAAACCCCTCCTGGCGCAAGTGATCTCGATCATCGACGAGCGGCTGTGGGACTCGTCAACGCAAACCCTTCGGGAATCCTTTGCCGAAGACTGGAGCGATAGCGAAGATTATCGGGGTGCCAACGCCAACATGCACGGCATCGAAGCCTTCATTGCCATCGGCAAAGCCACCCAAGATCCGCGTTGGCATGAGCGATCTCTGGCGGTCGCTGAGCGGCTGATCAATCGCCACGCACGTGCTCGCGATTGGCTATTACCTGAGCACTACACGGCGAACTGGGAAGAGCTGTTGGATTACAACGCTGACGAACCGAATCACCCGTTTCGTCCTTACGGCGCGACCTTTGGACACTCTCTGGAGTGGGCCCGTTTTCTTCTGGAGCTGGAGCGCTCATCTCAGGTCAGTGCACCGTGGTTGGTCGAGGCCGCTGTCGGCTTGACTCGCAGAGCATTGGATGGTGGCTGGGCTCTCGATGGTCGGCCGGGCTTGGTCTACACCGTGGATTGGAATGGCGCACCAGTCAGCGTCTCGCGCTTGCATTGGCCGATCTGTGAAGGTATTCAGGCCAGTGCCGCACTGATTCGTGTGACCGGTGACACCCACTGGGAAAACTGGTACCGGCGTCTGTGGGATCACGCCGCCCGCTACTTCATCGATGAGCGCGGAACCTGGATTAATGAATTGGGCGAGGATCTACGCGAAGGTGGCCTCATCTGGCCAGGTAGACCCGATGTCTACCACTGTGGCGGTGCATGCATTACCCCACTCGATTGGATCTGACGGATATCTACCGGGCTCGGTAAAACCGACCTCTACTGTGTACAGAAATAAACCTTGATTTCCATGGCTCAATTACGTTAAACCCTCTCAAGGGCCAAGCCCGATCAAAAAACGAGAAATAATAGCTTCAGGAGGACCAGCTGCATGAACACGCTTGTGCTACGCAGTGCCATTGTCGCCGCGCTCGGTGGCCTGCTTTTTGGCTTTGATACTGCGGTAATTTCAGGAACCAACAAAGCTCTGGTCGCCGAGTACAATCTGAGTGATTTCTGGCTCGGCTTCACGGTTGCCACCGCCTTGATCGGTACCATTTGCGGCGCTGCCACCGTTGGCCCGCCGGTCGACCGTTACGGACGCAAACTAGTGCTGTTCGTCATCGGCATCCTGTATTTTGTCTCGGCCGTTGGTAGCGGGCTGGCTACCGACTGGTACACCTTCATGTTTATGCGCTTTATCGGAGGTGTCGGCGTAGGAGCCGCGTCGGTCGTTGCGCCGATCTATACTGCTGAGGTTGCCCCTCCAGCCAACCGTGGTCGATTGGTGGGTTTGGTACAATTCAATATTGTGCTCGGCATTCTGCTCGCCTACGTCTCAAATTTTATCATCGCGCAAATCTTCACCAACGACGTCGCTTGGCGCTGGATGTTCGGGGTCGAGGCTGTACCCGCCGCCGTCTTCTTCTTTCTGCTGTTCACGGTGCCGGAAAGCCCGCGCTGGCTCTGCTCGGTTGGTCGTTGGGATCAGGGTCGGGACGTGCTGCAACGTTTGACTACCAGCCACGAAGAAGCCGAATTCGAACTCAAGGAAATCCGTCAAGCGCTGGAGGCCGACCAAGCAGCCAAGGCTGCGAAATTCTTTACCCCAGAGCATCGTAAGATCATTCTGTTGGCCTTCACCATCGCCGCTTTCAACCAATTATCCGGCATCAACGCCGTGCTCTATTACGCTCCGACCATCTTTGAATCGGCGGGCGCCTCCCAAGATTCAGCATTCCTGCAATCGGCAGCAATTGGTCTGGTCAATCTGATTGCGACCATGGCGGCTCTGGTTGTCATCGACCGCTTCGGGCGGCGTAAGCTGATGCTGGTCGGTTCGCTGGGTTATTTAGTCAGCCTGGGCGGCTTGGCCGCTGTGTTCTTCCTCTACCAGGGCCATTTCTCGGGATTCTCCTCCCTACTCGTGCTGATCGGCTTGGTCGTCTTTATCGCCGCCCATGCTTTCGGTCAAGGCGCGGTCATCTGGGTATTCATCTCCGAGATCTTCCCCAATCGTATCCGGGGTCGTGGCCAGTCTTTGGGAAGCCTCACCCACTGGGTCTTCGCGGCGGTCGTATCCTGGACCTTCCCAGCCTTGGCGGGTGCGCTCGGCGGTGGAATGACCTTCCTACTGTTTGCGCTCTGCATGGTCGGCCAACTGTTTTGGGTGCTCAAGGTCATGCCAGAAACCAAGGGAATACCGCTGGAGGAGATGGAGCGGAAACTCGGTCTTACCACTTTAAAGTGATTTCATTTGTTTCTTCTGTTTCTTCTGGATGAGTCCTGATCCACTCTTCTCACCCGGCGCTACCACAGCGCTGGGTGAGATTAGCGCTCTTAACCGCACCGAGCCTCAACTTAAAATCCGTTGAAAACGATACGACGGCGCCAGCGGGCGTGACGCCAAAACTGCTCCCATCGTCTGTTCCCGTCCCGCATGTAAATAACCCTCAGCCCAACCGGTAATCAAAAACAGCAGCGCGATGGTTTGATTACCCATGTACACCGTGGCCACCGACACGATGTAGACCACATAGACCCCCACCAAAGTAAAGGCCAGTGAACTGCCCAGCGGTTGCGGATTGGGTCGGGTCATGGCATGGATCATTAGCCGAAGCGACATCCCCAGCAGAATGAATAAGAACAAGGCCAGCGCGATAGAGCCGTGCATCAGAAATAGCAGTAGATAGTAATTATCGATAGAAGGCTGACCCGGCACCTTGGGCCACTGCGTCAATCCCCACCCCCAAACCGCTTCTTCCTTGGCGATATCCAGATAGTTCTCGATCAATTCCAGGCGATAAGCAGCCGTTTCCTGATTCACGCTCAGCGCGTTTTCTCGCCCGACACCGGCCCATTGCAAGAACCAAAGAAAGCCAGGCAAGCAGATGCCAAAGACAAATACCAGCAGGATGCCAACACCGATCCAACGATTGCGCATGCGCCCAATGAACACCACCACTGCGGCGATGATCCCAGCGAGCCACGGCCCCTTGACCAAGCTAATGAGCACCCCTCCCAGTATTCCCAGGGTATACATTCGCGCTTCCGTCAATCTGGGCCAGGGAACCCATCTGAACCAAGGATGGAGCGGTTGCTGCCAAGCACCGCTCCACTCTAGCCAGCGCTGGATGCGATAACCCACCACCATCATGACACCCGCCAAAATCGCATGACCATAAGGACCGGCGCTACGCGCCAAGCCCCAGCGAAAAGTGGTGATCCAGCCCCACCCTTGCCCAGGGAAAAATGGCCCCAGCACTATCTGCCACAGATTCGCTCCAAAGCGTGTTTCGTACAGGCTGATGATGGCGGCAATGAATAAACACATCACGATTTTCTTGGCGAATTCCACCCGTACCCCCAATGGCTCCACCAGACTTTTGGCCAACACGTAAGGAATAAGCACGGAGGACAACATGGAAAACATCAGGTTCTGGGCATCGCTGTAGCCCGAGGCACGGTACTCAGAATAGGCAACGACCCCAGAGAAACTGGTGATCACCAGATCGAAGAGAGTAAAACGATAACCGGGGGCACCGTGCATCAGAAACACGATGAATATCGCCACGACCGCTGCCTGATTCGCGGTAGGATCAGGCAGGCCGGGGGTGATCAGGCGATAGTAGTCTGGAATCAGCAGTAGCGTCGGTAGGTAAACATAGATAAAGGCAAACTGCGGCGAACGAGAAAAAGCGAAATAGGCAGCGAGTAAACCTGGAATCAAGGCAATGATCGCCATGGTCGAGGCTCAGGACTCCAAAGGCTCAGATTCGGCGATTGCTTGTTTCGCGTCTCCACGCAACAACCGGGCGGGCACCCCCCCGACCACCGTACTCGCCGCCACATCGCGGGTCACTACGGCATTGGCACCGATGACTGCGCCATCGCCAATGCTCACGCCGGGCAGTACGGTCGCACCACGCCCGATCCATACATTGCGACCGATGCAAATCGGTGCAATCTCGTGTCCAGAATGACGAATGGCCTGCCCGCCACCAAAGC
>JACSSB010000265.1 GCA_014879435.1 Phycisphaerales bacterium | reverse complement strand
TTGCATGTCATCGAAGGCCCGCTGATGGCAGGAATGAATGTGGTCGGCGATCTGTTCGGCGAAGGCAAGATGTTCTTGCCACAAGTGGTGAAATCGGCGCGGGTGATGAAAAAGGCAGTCGCCTACCTGATCCCCTTCATCGAAGCCGAACAGGCTGGAAGCGAACGCCGCTCCAACGGGCGCATCGTCCTGGCTACGGTCAAAGGCGATGTGCACGATATCGGTAAGAACATCGTCGGTGTGGTACTCCAGTGCAATAACTTCGAGGTGATCGATCTGGGGGTGATGGTCCCCGCCCAAAAGATTCTCGATACCGCTCGCGAGCAACAGGCCGACATGATCGGCTTGTCGGGACTTATCACTCCGTCGCTGGATGAAATGGTCAACGTCGCCAAAGAAATGCAGCGACAGAACTTCACCATTCCGCTGCTGATCGGCGGCGCCACCACCTCGATCATGCACACGGCGGTAAAGATCGACCCGCAATATGCCGGGCCGGTGGTCTACGTCAAAGACGCCTCGCGGGCGGTGGGCGTGGCACAAAATCTGATCAGCACCGACTTTAAGGCCGATTACGTCGCCAAAACCAAGGCCGATTACGTCCAAAAGCGTGAACAGCACGCCAACCGTCGCCACCGTGAAGGATTATTGACGCTGGCTCAGGTCCGCGCCAATCATCCGACATTGGATTGGTCCGATTACCGCCCGCCCCAACCGACTTTTCTGGGGGTGCGCGTCTTTGACGACTATCCGCTGAGTGAGCTGCTGGAACGTATCGACTGGACGCCGTTTTTCCATGCTTGGGAACTGCGCGGACGTTATCCAATGATTTTTGACGATCCCCAGCAAGGCGAGCAGGCCCGCTCACTCTTCGCCGATGCCCAAGCCATGCTTGAGCAAATCCTCCAGGAAAAATGGCTGACCGCACGGGCGGTGCTTGGCTTCTTCCCGGCGAACCGGATCGACGAGGACGACATCGCGCTGTATACGGACGCGACCCGTGAACAGGTCTTACTGAACTTGCATCATCTGCGGCAACAGGGACCAAAGCCGGATGGCAAACCGCATTACTGTCTGGCTGATTGGATCGCACCACGCGAGACGGGTGTGGCGGATTATCTGGGTGCTTTCGCCGTCACTGCGGGCATCGGCATCGATCAGAAGATCGCCGAATTTGAACAGGCCCACGATGATTACCGCGCTATCCTGCTCAAAGCCTTGGCGGATCGCCTAGCGGAAGCTCTAGCTGAGCGTATGCACGAACGGGTGCGCCAGGAATTCTGGGCTTATGCGGCCGAGGAGGATCTGGACAACGAAGCGCTCATCGCTGAGCAATATCGCGGCATCCGACCGGCACCCGGTTATCCCGCCTGTCCCGATCACACCGAAAAAGCATTGCTTTGGCGTCTGCTGGATGCGGATCAGGTCGGCATTCACTTGACCGAGCATTTCGCCATGGTTCCAACAGCGGCGGTCAGTGGTTGGTATTTCAGTCATCCCGAATCACGCTATTTCGGGGTTGGTCGGCTCGGTCGTGATCAGGTCGTCGATTACGCCCAGCGCAAGGGCTGGACCGTGGAAGAGGCGGAAAAATGGCTGGCACCGAATTTGGGCTACGAGCCATCGGAATAAGCATCTCCTGGTGGATGCGCTTCGCTTATCCACCCCACGACTCTCCTCCTGCCAAGGGGGAGTACGCCGAAGGCGGGAGGGGGTACCTGTACCTACCCCTATCGAAATAAACTTTGCCGCACCCAAAGAAAACGCCAGCCTAAAAGGCTGGCGCAATGGGCGCACACGGCTGGGCGAAGTCAGCCGGAATCGACAAGCTAATCAAAGTAGACAGTGGCAATTTGACTGTGCAGTTGACCCAAGCCAACTTGCATTTCATCGATAAATTCGTGCAGCCCTTCACTGGCGAGTTCTGGCACAGCCGCTGAGTTCAATTTTTCTCTGAGATCAGCGATGCTGGCGAGTACCGAAGCGTTCTTGGGCAGATCCTGCAAGCACATCTCCATCTGTGTCAGGCAGCAGGCGACGGAGCGCGGGAAGCTCTTATTCTGTAACAGGAACTTGAGCACGTCGGGCCCACGGACCCGCAATCGCACTTGCTGGCGGTACATCTGGTAAGCGCTCAGCGATTTCAGCACGCTCATCCACTGAATATTCTCGAACGGGTCTTGCTCCTGCCGCTCGGAAACAGTGGACTGAGATTGAGACTGGGACTGGGACTGGGGCACATCAGACTCGGTCGAACTCTGTTCCTGCCGTGATGTTCCCACCGCTGGCTGGCCCGTGCGCGGCAACAGATTGGCCGAGCGCACATCCAAGATGCGGGTGATCATGTCCGCCCGTTCCAGGTAGCGCCCCAGCTTGACGAAATCATAAGCAGCGGTGCGGCACATGGCCCCGGACAACAGACCGTTGATCTGCTGCACACCTTGCACGACCCGGCGCAGGAATTCATAGCGACCGCGCCGAGTGGGGATGTAATCACGCGCATAAATATACAGGCTGTTGACCTGTTCCCAGGAATCCTGGGGCACGGTATCTCGCGTGGTGCGCAGATTCTCACGGGCGGCAGCCAAGCTGGAAATGATCGAGCCGGGATTGTCGCGGTCGCCGATCAAGAACTTGACCACAGTAGCTTCGTCGGCCAGCCGATTCGGATCTTTCTCGAAGAACAGATCTTCGGCGCCCACGATGAAGATCAGTGGCAACCAGCCAAAGGTGGTGTTACGTGGCAAATCCAGCAACAGATTACTGTTGACGTTGATGATGCGAGCGGTGTCTTCAGCCCGTTCGATTTGACGGGCCATCCAGTAGATGTTTTGGGCGACGCGTGACAGCATGATCAAAAGCCCTCGGTATCGACGATCCAGGTGTCTTTGCTGCCCCCTCCCTGCGAGGAGTTGACCACCAGTGAACCCTTTTTCAACGCGACCCGAGTCAAACCACCGGTGGTGACATAGGTCGTAGGACCGGACAGGATAAACGGTCGCAGGTCCACATGGCGCGGTTCCATCTGGCCATCGCACAAGGTCGGCGAGGTGGAAATCGACAGCGTGGGTTGGGCCATGTAGTTGCGCGGGTCTTTCTGGATCAGTTCGGCAAAGCGCTTACGCTCGCTGGAAGAGGCGTGTGGCCCCACCATCATGCCGTAACCTCCCGATTCATTGGCTGGTTTCACCACCAGCTTATCCAGATTGGCCAAGACGTGCTTCCGATCCTTCTCCTGCATGCACAGATAGGAAGGCACATTGGGGATCAAGGCATCCTGATCGAGATAGTACTTGATGATTTGTGGGACGAAGGTGTACACCACCTTATCATCGGCCACCCCGGCACCCGGCGCATTGGCCAGCGCTACCTTACCCTTGCTCCAGGCACGCATCAGCCCTTTGACGCCCAGCGCTGAATCGGCCCGGAACGCTTCTGGGTCCAGGAACAAGTCATCAATGCGGCGGTAGATCACATCCACCCGCTCCAAGCCCTCGATGGTGCGCATGTAGACGCAATCATCCTCACCGACTTCCAAGTCGCTGCCTTCGACTAGTTCCACCCCCATTTGCTGGGCTAGGTAGGAATGCTCGAAATAGGCCGAGTTGTAAATACCGGGCGTGAGTACCACCACTGTCGGATTGTCGCCGGGACGTGGCGACAACGAGACCAGCATGTCATACAGGCGCGGCGCGTAATCATCCACTGGCTGAATACGTTGATATTCAAACAGTTCTGGAAATACCCGCTTGGTGACTACCCGGTTTTCCAGCATGTAGGACACACCGGAGGGAACCCGCAGATTGTCTTCCAGAACGTAGATCGTCCCGTCCTTATCGCGTACCAGATCCGAACCACAGATGTGCGCCCAGATGCCATGGCGCGGGCTGACGCCCATGCACTGCGGTCGGAAGTTCACCGATTGCGCCAGCACCTCGGCAGGAAATACACCGTCCTTGATGATCTTCTGTTCGTGATAGAGATCGTCGATGAACAGATTCAGCGCTTGCACCCGCTGTTTCAAACCTGCTTCGGTACGATCCCATTCGGATTTCGGGATGATGCGCGGCACGATATCGAACGGCCAAGCGCGATCAATGCTGCCCCCCTCGGTATACACGGTAAAGGTGATACCCATGACCAAGATGGCGAGTTCGGCTGCAAGCTTGCGCCCACGCAGTTCCTCATCGCTCAGCGAGGCCAAATATCCGCACAGAGTCCCAGCCGCTGGTCGCGGCCCGGCCACCCTGTCGATCAACTCATCATAGGTGTTGTCTGTCGCGGCATAACTTCGCCATTCAATTGTCATCTATCGTTATCCTTGCGGTTGGCATCAGTCACCATTGCACCCGAATATAGCAAAATACAAGCCAAGCACGAATAAAAACCATTATTACAATCGATTTTCTGGTACAACCAATCGAATGTTCCACTGGCCCTAATTCAGAATTAAAAGCCTGGAATAAGGCAATGGACGATCCAATTAATTGACTGCGCGCATTCATGGTGCAAAAAAAATCATTTTGCTCCAATTAGGTGCGTGACACCGCAGAAATCCTTTACTCAAGATTATTCCCACCCAATGGATGAATAAGCAGCATTGGCCAGGCGAGGCTGTTCACGCATAATGCGGACCACAATTGTAACCGACTGTGAAGGATAGGCTATGGCCATACGTGTCGCTCTCCACCACCACACCTCTTATCGATTCGATCACGCCATTGATGTGTCGCCGCATGTAATCCGCCTGCGTCCCGCGCCACACGCCCGTACTCCAATCCAGGCCTATTCGCTCAAGATCGAGCCGGCCCAGCATTTCATCAACTGGATGCAGGACCCGTTCGGGAATTTTCAGGCCCGCTTGGTATTTCCAGAGAAAGTGCGGGAATTGGCGATCACCGTGGATCTGATTGCCGAAATGACGGTGATCAATCCCTTCGATTTCTTCGTCGAGAGCTATGCCGATAACTATCCGTTCACCTACGAACCCACCCTGCAGCAGGAATTGGCCCCCTATCTCGAAATCCAGGAAAATGGTCCGCTGCTCAATGAATGGTTGAGCGGTGTTAATCGCACGCCGCGCCGGATCATCGATTTCCTGGTCGAGCTTAACCAACGTTTGAATCAGGACATCGGCTATATCATCCGCATGGAGCCAGGGGTACAAAGCAGCGAGGAAACCTTGGGTACGCGCCGAGGCTCCTGCCGCGATACCGGCTGGTTACTGGTGCAAATCCTGCGGCATCTGGGTCTGGCCGCACGCTTCGTGTCCGGCTATCTAATCCAGCTCACTGCCGATCTCAAGTCACTGGATGGCCCCTCCGGCCCGGAAGCCGATTTCACCGACCTGCACGCCTGGGCCGAAGTGTTCGTGCCTGGTGCGGGTTGGCTGGGCCTGGACCCGACTTCGGGTCTATTCGCTGGCGAGGGCCACATCCCGCTGGCTTGTACCCCAACCCCACCAAGCGCCGCACCGGTCACCGGCTATACCGAAAAGTGCGAGACTGAGTTTGCCTTCGAGATGCAGGTGGCTCGCGTTCACGAAGATCCGCGTGTCACCAAGCCCTACACCGAGGAACAATGGCAAACCATCGAAACACTGGGCCACGCGGTGGACGAGCGCTTGCGGGCCGGTGATGTGCGTTTGACCATGGGCGGCGAACCAACCTTCGTGTCGATTGATGACATGGATGGCGCCGAATGGACGACTGCCGCCAGTGGCCCCACCAAGCGTAAATTGGCGGGCCAACTGTTGAAAAGGCTACGCAATCGCTTCGCGCCGTATGGCTTTCTTCATTACAGCCAAGGCAAATGGTATCCCGGCGAATCGCTACCGCGCTGGGCGCTGTCCTGCTACTGGCGCAGCGACGATCAGCCGCTCTGGCATGATCCACGCTGGATCGCCGACGATGAGATGCCACAAGGTTATGGTCCCGAACATGCGCAACGCTTTGCATCGGCACTGACGCGACGACTTGGCGTAGAAACCTCGCATGTCATCCCCGGCTACGAAGATGTGTATTACTACTTGTGGAAGGAACGCACTCTGCCGGTCAATGTCGATCCGCTCAAGTACAACTTGAAGGACGAAGAAGAACGCCGTCGCCTGGCAATCCTGCTGGAACGCGGTCTGAACATGATCACCGGCTTCGCGCTGCCGATTCGCTGGAACTATACGCCGGAGGGCGGGCACTGGGCCAGCGGACCTTGGCCGCTGCGCCGTGAGCATCTCTATCTGATCCCCGGTGATTCACCGATGGGTTATCGCTTACCGTTATCGGCGCTACCCTGGGTCAAGGAAACCGAACGCGACATACCGCATCCGCAATCACTGTTCGAGTTCCGTACCGCACTACCCGATGCGCATAGCGAGGTGATACGCCGCTATAACGCGCTGTTGCAAGGCGGAGTAGAAGGGCAACATGGTGACTCATCAGGACAACCGGCGACGACGATGGATGCAGCAGCCATCCATACCGCCCTGTGCGTGGAGCCACGCGAGGGACATCTGTACATATTCATGCCGCCTCTGGGGCAACTGGAGCATTATCTGGATCTGCTGGCCTGCATCGAACAGACCGCCGCCGAGCTGGCGATGCCGGTACTGGTCGAAGGCTACGCGCCGCCTTCCGATTGGCGGTTACGCAAATTCGCCGTCACCCCCGATCCTGGCGTCATCGAGGTCAACATTCATCCCGCAAGTAACTGGGAGGAATTGCAACGCAACATCCAGGGCTTGTACGAAGATGCCCGCCAGTCGCGCCTTGGCACAGAAAAATTCATGCTGGACGGTCGTCATACCGGTACTGGTGGCGGCAATCACGTCACCCTGGGTGGTTCGACACCCGCAGATAGTCCGTTCCTGCGCCGACCCGATCTGTTACGCAGCCTGCTGAGCTATTGGCAGCATCATCCCAGCCTGTCCTACCTCTTCTCAGGCTTGTTCATCGGCCCGACCAGTCAGGCGCCACGGGTGGACGAGGCGCGTAACGACAGTCTGTACGAACTGGAAATCGCTTTTCAGCAAATGCCGCTGGGTGAGGTACCGCAACCCTGGCTCGTGGATCGGCTGCTACGCAACCTATTGGTGGATCTCAGCGGCAATACTCACCGTGCCGAATTCTGCATCGATAAGTTGTACTCACCGGATTCTGCCACCGGTCGACTGGGTCTGGTGGAAATGCGGGCGTTCGAAATGCCCCCACATGCGCGGATGAGTCTCATGCAGATGTTGCTGCTACGCGGATTGGTGGCGCGATTCTGGGAACAACCGTATCCAAACCGGGAATTAGTGCGCTGGAATACGCGGATTCATGATCGGTTCATGTTGCCTCATTATGTTTGGGAGGACTTCAAGGATGTGATCGCTGAATTGAACGATGCTGGTTACCCCTTTGCGAACGAGTGGTTCCTGCCGTTCTTTGAATTTCGTTTCCCACATTACGGTGACATCGTTCAGCGAGACATCGAACTGGAACTGCGTCAAGCACTGGAACCATGGCACGTATTGGGTGAGGAGCAGGCGCTGGGCGGTACCGCCCGTTATGTGGATTCCTCGGTGGAGCGGATGCAAGTCAAAACGCGTGGTATGACAGGCGAGCGGTATGTGGTGGCGTGCAATGGCCGACGGGTGCCATTGCGCCCGACCGATATCCCAGGTGAATTCGTAGCCGGAGTCCGCTACCGCGCCTGGCAGCCGCCATCCGCTTTGCACCCGACCATTCCGGTTCATACTCCCTTGGTATTCGATATCATCGATACCTGGAACCAACGTTCTATCGGAGGTTGCACCTATCATGCCGTACATCCAGGCGGACGGAGTCACGACACCTTCCCGGTCAATGCCAACGAAGCCGAAACGCGGCGTTTTGCACGGTTCTGGCCCTATGGCCATACCCCAGGCTCGATGGTGGCACCCGCCGAAGAGACCAACCCCAATTTCCCCTGCACCTTAGATTTGCGGCGACAGGAGGTTTGATAAGATAGCGTGTACGAAGACTCCTTCCCCACCAGGGGGAGGAGTTTGGAAAAATACAATTAACTTCTAACTTCACAATATTGAAATTTCTTTACAAACTATGCCCAACGGGTGAATGAAAATTTCCCCGATACCCCTTATTCCAAAGAGGCGCCCCTTTATCAGTGACAGGGAAATTTGGCTCAACTCTACCGGTGCTTTCTAAGGATTTCCTGATTAAAAGAAAGTGGTGACGACAGTGTTCTTAAAATCATTTTCTGTCAATATAGAAAAGGCCTATCTTAGTAGCATCAAGAATTGGCGATTAACAAACACCGTCCAAAAGGAAGCGGATGAAACCCGCGCTAAAACATTTGGACAACACCTTCGATCCCTTCGCGAGCAACGCCGCACGGTCAATCGTCGGTACTCGGTGCGTCAAACCGCTGAACGAATCGGAGTAGAACCGACGCACCTTAGTAAAATCGAGCGAGGCGAGGTTTTCCCGCCATCGGAAGAGGCAGTTCGGCGCTTAGCAGCCGATCTGGGGGAAGACGCAGATTTGTTGCTAGCCATGGCAGGCATGGTGGCCAACGATATACTTGCCATCATCGTCAAGCGACCAGTCCTATTCGCCGAACTGATTCGAAGATTAGAAGATGCGACCGATCAAGAGCTAGGTGCCTTCGTCTATGAGATACGTAATGGTACTTAGCAAGATACGGTGAATACCCGAACGGGTTCCCTATGCCTTTCAACGTCCCAACGTGCGCCCTGCATAAGAGTCGCGCAAAGTTGGGATGACGGCGTGGTGGACGATATCCGGCTCATCGATCTGTTACGTCGTCACCAAGCCAAGGCAACTTTTAATCTGAATCCCGGACTGCATCAAAGCCAACGCTCATTCAGTTGGCGTTATGGTGACAAGAAGATATGGCGACTGGGACAGAAAGAGCTGCCGGAGGTGTATACCGGTTTCGAGATCGCCAATCATTCCTTCAGTCATCCCAATCTGCCCGATCTATCTCCCACAGCTTTGAGGCATGAGGTGCAGGACAGCCGGACTCTCCTGCAAGACTGGTTTCAGCAACCAGTACATGGCTTTTGTTACCCATTTGGCGGCTTCGATCCAATGGTGAAGGCAGCGGTGCACCAAGCGGGGCATCGCTACGCTCGAACCGTGATCGAGATCGAAACACTATTTCCGCCGACCGATCCCTTTGAATTTGGAGTCAGTTGCCGATTTAACGACCCTCTATTTTGGAGTCATTACGAACACGCTAAAGCGTCGAATGGTGTGTTTTTGTTCTGGGGTCATAGCTACGAACTGATCGACGAAGCGATGTGGGCCGAGCTGGAGTATAAAATCGCCCGTATCAATACTGATTCAGCGGCAGAGTGGGTGAATCTGGAAACCCTGTTTCTAGAATCTGATACCCGATGATCTATCCGCTTCTCCAACCAAAAGAATTTTCTGTAATCTTTCACATCTTCCTTTGAAAATCCCATTAATTAAATCCTTAGCTGCTATTTTAGAGAGTTAGATGCAATGCACCAAATAGCAAATAATTTTTACAAGACGAGCTTTAAGTATTTCAAGAATATTTTTTCATTTAACTTTTTTTTGATAATTTCCGCAGCTTTAATAATTTACTTAAAAGCCCCTAATATAATTATTTTTCCAAGATTTTGGGCAGAAGAAGGAACAGTTCATTTTAAATTTGCATATGAAAATAACCTAATTGATAACATATTATTTGTATATTGGAAAGTTGGTTATTACAATTTATTTACTAATTTTGCAACTGAGATAGCCAGTTTAATTTCTTTGACTTATGCCCCATTTATCACAACAGGATTTGCCTTTGTCGTTCAGCTTATTCCATATATAATATTACTAACCGGCAATTCTTACTTATTTGATAAAGAATACAAAAAAATATTTGGGTTTCTCGCATTAGCTTTCTTACCTTCCATGATAGGAGAAATTTGGCTAAATACAATAAATTCTCAAATTTGGTTTGGTTTGATTGGACTACTTCTTCTCTTTGAGAATTTTGAAAAAATATCCAATCAAAGAAAATACTTCTATAGATCGTTGTTCTTTATCGGCGGACTAACAGGTTTATATTCATTAGTTTTCTACCCTCTTTTTGCGGTAAAAGTAATTTTGGAACGAAACAAAGAAATTGTCATATGTTTTTTTATATTAACCATCACCTTATTTATTCAATTATATATCTTTTATTTAGCAATGGACTTCAATCTATTAAATGAAAAAAGATTTTCGAGTATAGGAACACAATCTATTCAATCCATTTTTTTCTCCCAATTTACTGCCTCAATAATTGGAAAGAACACTAATCTTATATTTATTTTAATTATCACTATTTCTTTTTTTTACATTTGTATTCCTATAAATAAAAAAGACAAAATTAGTATTGCGCTATTTTTATCATGGTTTGGTATGGCAGCATTTACTATTTTAGGAAGCTTTCATGGAAATCCAGGCGGTCGATACGCAATCATATCGGGATATATTGTATTATTTTATCTGATTCACAATTTAAATTATGGAGAAAAAAAATCGATATTAATAACTTTTATGCTATTAATAGCGATTTTAATAGGGTTCTTTAATTATATAAATAAAGATATCGCATTACAATGCGATGGAAAAAACTGGAATAACGAAGTAAAAATTTTCCTAGGCGATAAAAAATACAAACTAAGCGAATGCCCAAGAAAATGGAAAATAAAGTTTGATCCTTGAATCCTTAAAGTGGACCCTTTTATCCATAGTACACAACCTTCTCACAAAACCCATTGACGGTGCCATTTCCAACATGGATGCCTCTTCTAATAAATACCGCGCTCTAACCCTCAGTATCGGCTTAGCCGCATTACTGTATCTTGCGTCCGTGCTGCTAACCGACCATCGTGCCGTACTCAGCGCTCTGGAGCGCGTCAGTGCGATGAGCTTAGTGGCTATTTTCCTGCTCTCGCTAGTGAACTATCTGCTGCGATTCTGGCGCTGGCAATGCTACATCGCCGCCTTGGGTCACAAGCTACCGTGGCGACGACACTTTCTTTATTATCTAGCCGGTTTCACTCTGACCGTAACCCCTGCCAAGGCGGGTGAAGCGGTACGTTCGGTTTATCTACGTCCCTATGGTGTGCCTTATATCCAAAGCTTGGCCGCCTTGTTCGTGGAACGCCTGCTGGATGTACTCGCTATGAGCCTGCTGGCCTTACTCATTCTGCTGCTCCGACCCGATTACCTGGGATTGGTGATGATGGCCTGGGCCTTAGTGTTGGGGTTGGCTTGGCTCGTGACTCGCCCCTGGCTACCGGCCAAATTGCACAGTTGGGGACAACATCGCCATTTCAGTCATCAATTCGACCGAGCGGCTCGGATGCTGAAAGCAGCGACGGTCCTGCTGCGCCCTCGACTGTTTCTCTTCGGACTACTACTGGGAATATTGGCGTGGGGGCTGGAAGGTACCGCACTGTATCTGATCGCCCGCGAAGCAGGTGTGCCCCTCAGCTTCACTGTCGGAGTGGGCATTTACGCCATCGCGATATTGGCCGGCGCGCTCTCGTTCTTGCCCGGTGGACTGGGTAGCACCGAAGCCGTGATGGGGATGCTGCTCATCGCTCTTGGCACAGACAGCGCGGTGGCGGTGGCGATCACCCTAATGTGCCGGATTGCAACGCTCTGGTTTGCGGTCGCACTGGGAGGGCTAGCGGTGGCAGCGCTGGGTCTCAACAAGCGACATCGAACTCCAGCCGTACTCCCCAAAATAACCCCCGCATGCAAACCATGAACGCCTCGGTCCCACTGTGCGTCGATCTGGATGGAACCCTGCTCAACTCCGATCTGCTGTTGGAAACGGTATTCGCTCAGCTCAAACACCAGCCACTGGCCACGCTCCACTGGCCACGCTGGCTAGCGGGTGGCAAGGCTCAGTTCAAGACGCAACTGGCTACTCGGGTGAAATTGGAGATCGAAACCTTACCTTATAATCGGGTCTTTCTTGCCTTCCTCCGTGAACAACGGCAGCAAGGACGATCATTGGTGCTGGTTACTGCCGCGCATCGTGTACTCGCCGAACAGGTAGCGGCGCACCTAGGGTTATTCGATCAGGTCCTCGCCACCGACGGCGATCTTAATCTGGCAGGTGCTAATAAAGCCCAAGTTTTAGTGAAACTCTACGGTGAGCGTGGTTTCGATTATGCAGGCAATGCCGCCGTGGACATCGCGGTGTGGCAACATGCGCGCCGCGCCATTGTGGTCAACGCCACGGCCAAAGTCACAGCCCAAGCGCGCCACTGTACCGAGGTCGAAAGGGTATTTGCCGACGAGCAACCACGGCTGAAACAGTGGCTAAGAGCCTTGCGCCTACACCAATGGCTCAAAAATGTTCTGCTGTTTGCACCCCTGGTGGCCGCCCATCCCTGGAGCGACCCGGAGAAACTCCTATTTAGCCTGCTGGCCTTTATCAGCTTCGGACTGTGCGCCTCCAGCGTCTATCTACTTAACGATCTGTTGGATCTTTCCGCAGACCGCCACCATCCCAATAAACGCTTTCGTCCCTTCGCCGCTGGAACCTTACCCATCCTGCAAGGTGCCGCCGCGATTCCGATTCTGCTCATCGCCGCTTTTGCCCTCAGCCTGTTCAGCAATCCGCCCTGGTTTACCGCCTGCTTGGCAATTTATTACCTGTTGACTTTGGGCTATTCCCTGCGGCTCAAACAGCTCCTGATCCTCGATGCGATCGTACTCGCTGGACTGTATACCCTTCGCATCATCTCTGGAGCGGTCGCAGCCCAAGTGGCGCTTTCATTCTGGCTTCTGGCCTTTTCGATGTTCCTGTTCCTCAGCTTGGCTTTGGTCAAGCGCTACACCGAACTGCGTATCCTGTCGCAACGTGGTGAGCTAAGCGCACGGGGCCGTGACTATCGCGTGGATGATTTGGCTATCCTGCAAAGCCTGGGCAGCAGCGCTGGCTATCTGGCGGTACTGGTTCTGGCGCTGTACATCAATAGCCCTGAGGTACGGCAGATGTATCGGCATCCTTTGGTGATCGGTTTGCTCTGTCCACTGCTGCTGTACTGGATCAGTCGGGTTTGGCTGCTCGCGCATCGCGGTAACCTGTCCGAAGATCCGGTGATTTTCGCCCTGACCGATAAAATCAGTCGCTGGCTGGTGGGCGTTGGCGCGCTCATCTTCTGGAGCGCATTATGACGCGCAGGACTTCACCTACTTCTTGGGGGCTTTATCCGTCCATACAGCAACGCAACCTGCCCTTGCATCAGGTGGCCGATCCACTCCCAACCCTCGCAGAGCCGGTTTTAGCCTTCGGCAACGGCCGCAGTTATGGCGATGTCTGCCTGAACGAGGATGGCGACGTGCTGCTGACACGGGGTTTGGATCGCTTCATCGCCTTCGATCCAGCCACCGGTATCCTGCGTGCAGAAGCAGGGGTATTGCTGTCGGAGATCTTGGCGCTGGTGGTGCCGCAAGGCTGGTTTTTAGCGGTGACACCCGGTACTCAATTCGTCACCCTGGGCGGCGCCATCGCCAATGATGTGCATGGCAAGAATCATCACGTCGCTGGCAGCTTTGCCGAGCATGTCCGTGCTTTCGAGCTGCTGCGTTCGGATGGCACGCGACTGTGTTGTGGACCCGAGCAAAACGAGACATGGTTTCGGGCCACGGTCGGCGGCCTGGGTCTGACTGGCCTGATCACCTGGGTCGAAATCCAATTGCAGCGCATCGCCAATCCCTGGATCGTGGCCGAAAATCGACGCTTTTCCAATCTGGATGAATTCTTCGCACTCAACGATGATTATGAGGCGCGTTATCCTTACACCGTATCCTGGATCGACTGTGCCACCGCTGGGCGAACGCTGGGTCGGGGGATCTATATGGCGGGTACGCACGCACCGCCAGGTGCCTTGATTCCCGCAGCCTCACCACGCCGCTCACTGACGATACCGCTGACACCGCCGATTTCGCTGGTGAATACCCTGAGCGTGCGCGGTTTCAACTGGCTTTATTACCACCTGCCACGCCCGACACGCGCGCTGACACCCTATCCGGCTTTTTTCTACCCGCTGGATCATCTACTGGAATGGAATCGGCTGTATGGCCGACGGGGCTTCTTCCAGTATCAGTGCGTGATTCCACCGGCATCGGCTCATGAGGCCTTGCGCGAAATTTTGTCTCGTATCGCCGCCAGTGGACAAGGTTCGATGCTGGCGGTACTCAAGCGTTTTGGTACACGGACCTCGGGCGGCTTACTCTCTTTTCCACGCCCTGGAGTCACTCTGGCGCTGGATTTTCCCAATTTAGGGCAAAAAACACGCGCTCTGCTCGACCGCCTGGATGAAGTGATCCGGCAGGCCGACGGCGCGGTGTATCCCGCCAAGGATGCCCGGATGCATGGTGATAGTTTTCGCCACTACTTCCCGCAATGGTCCCAATTCACGCACTTCATCGATCCGCATTTTTCTTCGAGTTTCTGGCGGCGGGTCATGGCCGAATGAGAACCCCAACATGCGCAATATTCTGATTCTTGGCGCCACATCCGCCATCGCCGAAGCCACCGCACGTCGTTTCGCCGCTGCAGGCGCCCGCTTCTACTTAGTTGGGCGTAACGCCGACAAACTGGCCGCCATCGCCCACGATCTCGAAATCCGTAGTAGTCAGGCCGTCTATAGCGAAAGCCTGGACCTTGATCTGCTGGATCAGCATCCGGCTCTTCTCAGCCGAGCCGAAAAAGCATTAGGGGGAATCGATGTCGCCTTGATCGCGCACGGCGTGTTACCCGATCAGCAGGCTTGCCAGCAATCGGTACCGATGACACTGGCTGCCATTCACACCAATGCCCTCAGTGTCATCAGCCTCGCGACATTGCTGGCCAACTCCTTTGAAACCCGTGGACAAGGGGTAGTGGTCGCCATCGGTTCTGTCGCCGGTGATCGGGGACGGGCAAGCAATTATGTCTACGGTGCCGCCAAGGGTATGGTCGGACTCTTTCTGCAAGGGCTACGCAATCGTTTGGCAGGAAAAAACATCCAGATCGTCACCATCAAGCCGGGGTTCGTGGATACCCCGATGACGGCCGCGTTCGAGAAGAAGGGGCTACTGTGGGCACAACCGGATCAAATTGCCCAGGGGATCGTCACTGCCGTCGAGCGTCGCCGCGACGTGATTTATCTGCCCTGGTTCTGGCGTTGGATCATGCTAGTGATCCTGCATATTCCAGAAGGGATTTTCAAACGCACCAAACTTTAAGGGCGGGAACGGCATTCTCACGAAAGCGGGAATCCAGTTGGCATTACGTATCACCGCTTCTGGACTCCCGCCTGCGCGGGGATAAAAACGTCATTCCCGCGAAAGCGGGAATCCAGGAAACCATGTATGTCGTCGCTTCTGGACTCCCGCCTGCGCGGGAGTGACGATCCATGTTGCAGAGCTAATATGACGTCGATTCTAGATTAAAAGATGAAAACGTCATTCCCGCGAAAGCGGGAATCCAGGAAACCATGTATGTCGTCGCTTCTGGACTCCCGCCTACGCGGGAGTGATGATCCATGTTGCATCCAACAGAGTATCTTCCTGAGCTAAAACTCTGTGGCCAATTCACGCACTTCAGCCAGCATCGCCTGTCGCTCGGCTGGTGAGACGGTCGGAACCCGATAGAAGGCGTGATGGCGAACCTGACAAACACCGCAGGTCTCCAAAATCCCCTCGCTGATCGGCCGCACCAGCAATTCGTGCCAGCGCTGCTGTCGATAGCTCGCCTCGTCACCACCCAAGGTATTGATGATCAAAGCCTTATCATGCGTCAGTAAACCCTGCATTCCCGCTTCGCTGAAGTCGAAAGCGAATTTGCGCACGAATACGCGGTCGATCCAGCCTTTCAAGATGGCGGGTGGACCAAACCACCAGATCGGATAAATAAAGACCAGCCCTTGTGCCCAGAGGATGAGCTCCTGTTCTTGACGGATGTCTTCCGGCAATTCACCGCGCCAATAACGGATCAGATCTTCACCATCCAGCACTGATCGAAACTGCATCTGATACAGATCGCGAATACGAGTCGCGTGCCCCCGTTGGCATAGCTCGGCATCAATCGTTTCCAGAATGGCCCGATTGAAACTGCGCGGATTGGGATGGGCATAAACAAGCAGGATATTCATGTCTGGAGAACGATTCGGGGCTACGCTTCAGTCACGATGCATGCATGCTACAGGACGCGATTCAGGCGACTTGCGCGCTGAAATCGTGGCTCGCCAAACGGAGTGTCAGCACATCACCCGAAGCGAGCGGACCCACACCGGCAGGGGTACCAGTCAGGACCACATCGCCCGGTTGCAAGGTGAAATGGGTGGACATATAGGCCATGAGATCGAAAATGCCGAATATCATCTGCTCGGTATTGCCTTGCTGGCGGACCTCACCATTGATTTGTAATTCTAGCGCGGTCGCCTGGGGTTCGGGCAACGCTTCCGGTTTCAGGAACGGCGACAGTGGGCAGGCGCCATCGAAAGCTTTGGCCACTTCCCAGGGATGGCCTTTGGCCTTCAGTTCATTCTGCACATCGCGCAGGGTTAGATCCAAAGCGATGCCATAACCGGCCACGGCTTCACGGGCAGCCTCTGCACTCGCGTTACGCAGCTCTCGACCCACCAGCACCGCTAACTCCACTTCGTGGTGGCAAGAACCCCGCTGTTCAGGCAAGTGGATCGGCTCATCCAGCCCGAGCAGTGCGGTGGTTGGCTTCATGAACAGCATGGGGGTTTCTGACACAGTGTTATTGAGTTCGCGGACATGATCAAGGTAGTTGCGACCGACGCAAACGATCTTGCCAATGGGCAGCGACAGCGGGCTGTTATCCAGATAGCGATGATGATAAGCCATGCAGATTTCTCCTAAATCAGTGTGAAGGGAGTCGTCATAGCAGCGGCTTCAGGCGCGCCAGAATGTCGTCGCGGGCCTGTGCCAATAGTGATTCGCGATCCAAGCTATCAAGAATATCCTGCACCACCCGCTTCGGTCCGCCCTCGCCCCAGGATTTGCCTTGGGCGAAATACTGCTCGGCGGCGCGGCCGACCACATAAGTCCCGTACCAAGCGACTGCACCCTGCGCACCAGCGGTCACCAGAGTCGATAACCCCAAACTGATACCCTTCAAGGCCGCCGCTACCAGATTCATGCCCCAAACCGTGCCCATCAGAAAGACTAACTGGGTGAAAATGGTCTTGAGCAGGGCACCGGCCTCGACCCGACTGATTGGCAAACCGTAGACCCGGCTTAAATGCACCATCATCGCCGCATCAGTGGCTACCGCCGCCAAGATATCGGCAACCGGGATGGGATTGAGCGCCACCGCCACACCCTTGGCCAAGCAGTACTTACGCACCACTTTCTCAGCCAGATCACGACGGATGCTGACGATCTCCCGCGTCAGGCGATCCGAAAAACGACCGGCGAACAAGCCTGCGTTGAGCGCCGCCATGGTCTTGCCTTCCGCCTTAAGGATGTCCCAGATCCGTTCGCGCAGCGCGGTCACATCGGCGGCCGGACGACGGCGGGTTTCAGTTTCGTTGCCTTCGGCGTCCACCAGAATCACGATACGCTCTGTCGGCTGCGCGGCGGCGGTCAGAATATCCTGTGGCTGAATCAAACCCGCGGTACGCTGGCGCAGGGTTTCCAGCAATAACTCACGGTCGCTTTGGGTATAGCGATCAATCTTATTCAGCACCAACACCAGTCGTTGGGCCACTCCCTTCACCTGCTGCAACGCCCTCAGTTCGGTATCGGTGATATCGCCATCGACCACGAACATAACCAGATCGCTACGGCTCGCCACATCGTGGGCCAGTTGCTCGCGGGTTTCACCAGATACTTCGTTAATGCCGGGGGTATCGATCAGAAACACGCCACCCGCATCGTATTCCTGCCAGCGGGCGTGAGAGGCGCGGGTGGTTTCACCATGCAGCGGGCTGGTCGAGAATCGTATCTCACCCAGCAAGGCATTGAGCAATGCCGACTTGCCGACGCTGACCCGCCCGAATACGGCAATATGAATATGACCCTGTTCGATTTTTTCCAATAACTGTTGCAGTTGCTGGTATTCCTCCGCCAATGCTGCCCGCACTGGCGTTGGCACCCGACGATCGTCTAGCAGTTCACGCAGACTCTCGCGGGCCAGGGTCAGATGTTCATCGCCGTCAGCCGGTCGTGTTTCCCGCGTTTTCATTGCCTCGCTGCCGTTCCCAAACCAAGAGGGCCAAACGTTTTGCACGCGCTTCCAGATTTTCACTCAAATCATCCTCGAGCATCCGCAGAGTGGGTCCACTGACCAGTTCTCCCCGGCTTTCCAGCGAGCGGGCCACCGCCTTCCCCAAGCTTTCAAATATCAAACCATAGGCCACAGCATGTAGCATGCCGCCCACCACCGTACCCATCCCTGGAAAAGCCTTGAATACGTTACCAACCAATGCCAGCAACAGATTAAAGCTGCGCTTGATCTGATTGCCGGCCAAATCCAGGAAGCGCTGCATATCGACTTCGCTTGCCGAGACTTCATACAACGCGCACAGTTCCTTGAGCAGTCGGATACCCAAATAGCCCTGAATCAGGACATCGGTTCCTGGTCCGACCGCTGCCAGCGCGCCAAATACCGCCTTGCGGGAATAACCTTGGACGATCTCATCCGCACGCTGGCGCCGGTACTGAGCCACCGCTTCGTCCAGCTTTTGCTGGGCCAGCACAAACACTGCCGTATCGCGCAAGCTGTCCAGAACTTGTGGGTCGGTATCGAGATAGTGCTGCAGGGCATGACGCAGTTCCCCGACTTGCGGCTTGCGCTCGCGCAATACGGTTTCTTCGCGACCATCGTGATAGATACGGGTGACCTCTTCCGTCCCACCGCACTGTACCGAAGCCACTTCGACCCCCTCACCCACACGTTCGCTCAGGCGTGCCCGCACTAAGTCCACTTCCGTGGCGACGAGACGGTCGATCTTATTCAAGGCCAAAATCACTGGACTCCCCAGATCCACCAGCACCCGCAGTGCCTGATATTGATCACGGGTCAGATCACCATCGCAGACGTAGATCACTACATGCGCCCGCAGCGCTTCGTCGCGTGCCATCCGATCCAGCGTACCGTCTGCTTCGTTCAGTCCGGGCAGATCGCTCAAAATCAGTCGATCACCAGCCGCGCTGGTCCAGGTGTAATCAGTGACCTGTCGGGTGGTGCCTCCGCGCACATCGACCGCAAGATCAGTACCCGGCAACAAGGCACGGATCAGGGACGATTTGCCAACGCTGATCTCGCCAAACACCGCCACGATGATTTCACCGGCCGCCCGCCGCCGCTGCAGCTCATCCAACTCCTGGCGAATGGCATCAACCGTCACCCCTGCCGCTTCGCGTCGCTCCAATTGCTCGCGTAGGCTGGCTTCGTCCGGTGGCTTGGCGAGAGTGATCCGGCGAGATTTATCTGTCGGTCGCCCCAGCCGCGATACCCGCCAGACTAGGTAGGCGCCTACTCCGCTCAGCAGGACCAGTAGCAGCAGGTAAATCACCCAGAATGCGGTCGGTGCCCGCTGCATGCGCTCCCACACCGACAATCCAAGATCGGTAATGTACAGCATCAGCACCAACAACATGGCCACACCGATGCTCGCACCCACCGACAGCAACAGGCGCACCGGCAACCAAGCGCGGGCAGTTGGCGGCTTCACGCTCTTATCGGACGCAGGCTCGGACGTATCAATACCGAAGTGACGCAGCAGTGAAAGAAACTTCATCGAGAAAGATTCAAGCCGTCACCGCCTTGGGCGGAAACAGATCCAGGAAGATTTGAGGTATTTTCGCCACCGCTCGCTGCTGATAGTCGAAGAACACGATCCCCGTCTTGGCTCGTGCCACTTCGCGCCCGCTGGTTTTTTCAGTCACCTGGTAAACGAAATCGCAGCCATAGGCGTTGAAATCCACGAGTGCCACCGCGATCTTCAGGACTTCGCCAGAAAATGCCTCGGACTTGTAGACGATGACGCTGTCGGCGATGATGAGCCCCAGGCCGTCTACGTCCAACTCACGTAAGCCGTAATGCGCCATGAAGCGAAATCGCGCCTCATGCAATAAACCCAGCAGGGAATCATTCCCCATATGCCCACCATAATTCACATCGGTAATCCGTACCTGCATCTCGGTGACAAACAAAAAATCTGTGGGCAGATCCAATTTAATTCGTGCCATACGCCATCTCGATAAAAAGTTATAATCTTCTTTATAAATTAATGCTTTAACTTAATAATCATCATAAAAGAACTATAGTCGCGGCGGGGATTGTAAACGATTATCGAGAAAAAGCAGACTGCGGCAGTTCTTACACCCAATAGATTGGCGATACTCAAGTTTGGAGCGTGTTCTTGATGCTGATTGATTACGACATGCCGCTGTGGCGGCCACCCTCCGAAGCCAACAGCTTCATCCTGCAAGTGACTCTGGGTTGCAGCTTCAATCGCTGTAGCTTCTGCTCAATGTATCGGACCAAGCAATTCGTTGTTCGATCACTGGAGTCCATTCGGGCCGAAATTCAGACGATAGCGCGGGCGTATCCGGGTGTGCGGCGGGTCTTTCTGGCCGATGGCGATGCATTGGCCGCACCAACCGAGCATCTTCTGGAAATCCTGAACATTTTATCAGCTACTTTTCCTCGCTTGGAGCGTGTTGCCAGCTACGCCCTGCCCGCTAATCTGCTCAAAAAATCGGTGGATGAGTTACGACAACTGCGGGAAGCTGGGTTGACGCTGCTGTACTACGGCATCGAAACCGGCTCGGCTGATCTGCTCAAACGGATCAGCAAGGGCGCAACGCCGGAAGTAATGATCACCGGACTCACCAAGGCTAAGCAGGCTGGGCTCACCCTGTCGGCGACGGTGATTCTAGGTCTAGGTGGCCAGCGCTATTGGCGAGAACATATCGACGCCACAGCCGATTTGGTCAACCAAGTTGCGCTGGATTATCTGTCCACCTTGCAACTGATGATCGATCCATCGATCCATGAGGAATTTCATCGCAAATTCCGCGAGCCGTTTCAATTGCAAGATGATCAGGCCCTTTTGGAGGAACAGGCGCGACTGATCGCAAGACTGCAGCCACCCGCGCCGCTCACCTTCCGCTCTAATCACGCCTCCAACGCCCTGGCGCTGGCTGGAACGCTGCCACAGGATCGCGAGCGTTTGCTGGATATACTGACGGCTGCCCTGGCAGGCCAACTGAGCTTAAGACCCGACTGGCTGCGCGGCTATTGAGACCGGTCCCAGTTCTAGCGGGATTCCCGACTGCCACGGTCGCGTGGCACCGTCCACCGCCGCCACGATCCGGTCCTCCAGTTCGATCCGCTCTGCCAAACTCTCGCCCAATGGCGATAGATCCTGGCGCAGTTCGGTCAGATCGGTGGTGGATGAGTCACTGTCATAGCGGTCGTGAAAAGCCAGCGCTACCTGAGTAGTGCGCGCAATCGGAGCATAAAGCCGTCGTGCTAGATCGCGGGCCGTGCGATAGGGTGAATCCATCGGCTGATCTTCCAGCGCCTGATAAAGCTCAAACGGCCCTAGCGCCAGATAGTCCACCAGCGATTGACGGAATTGCCGCAACAGATGTTGCACCGGCTCGGCTAAAGTGAATGGTTTTAGTGCCGCCAGCTTGTTGTACAACACCAGACTATGCTGACGAGCTGTCAGCAGCTTGCTCACCAAATCTGGAAGCGCCTTGCTGTGTGGATCAAAAGTTATGGCGTTCATAGAGCACCCTCTTGGTGGTGAATCGGCTTTCTATTTTTATTTTTGCCCTGAGATAACCGCAAGCTCACTCGCGGCTTGCACTTATGCTAATCAACGACGGCGCGCTTTCCAACCGTTAAACGCGCCTAACCGGAACTGGTTACCCGCCCAGCCACGACTTGATTACGCAGATAAACCGGTAAAGCCAAATCTGCAGAGACCCAGTCAGCGCGACGGCTTGGTACAGCGGCCAATCGGGCTACATCGCCAGCATGTGGATAACGTTCCTCCAAGTAGCCCTGGATCGCAAGCTGTTTCGACAAAATCGCTGCGTAAACCCCCCAGCCACTCCCCGCTCCGAACCAATCGCCTCCAGCCGGCACCGTCACAGCCACTGGCGCACACACCCGCTCCTCCGACAACGACTCGGCATCATCGGCAGTCAGCGCATAGGTCCCCCAATAAACCTCGCCCATGCGGGCATCCAGCGCCACCGCTAGACGTGACTGCCCGACCTCCTGGCCCACACCCAGCGCCAACGTCGCCAGGGTAGACACCGGCACCACCGGTAAATCAACGGAAAAGGCGAGTCCTTGCGCCATACTGGCCGCGATCCGCACCCCGGTAAAGGCTCCCGGTCCACGCCCAAAGGCGATTGCATCCAATTGCCTTGGACTCAACCCGGCTTCGGCCAGCACGGCTTCGATCATCGGTAGAATTAGAGTGGTATGTCGGCACGGTGCTAATTGATAGCGTTCCGTCACCGCACCATCCACCCACACGGCGGCGGAACAGGCCTCGGTTGCAGTATCGAGTGCAAGTAGTTTCATAAAACTCCTCAACAACCCCAGATTCAGGAGTTGCGAAAAAAATTGCGCAAACTCACCGTATCATAGCGCCCATGCCCTCGAAACGAACATGGGGACATTTTATTGCGGATTACTGCGGAAAACCGGCCCTTGGACCCCTTGCCATGAACCTCGAAAAAGTCATCTTCGGTTTCTTCATCGTCCTCGCCGCCAC
>JACSSB010000376.1 GCA_014879435.1 Phycisphaerales bacterium | reverse complement strand
CACCAGCAGGACTATTGTCTGGGTACACCGCTGGCGCCGCTGCGGGTGATCGGCGAGACTGAGCAGACCGGTACTGAAATCTGCTTCCGGCCCAGTGCCACCATCTTCAACAACATCGATTTCCACTACGACGTGCTCGCCAAGCGCTTGCGCGAATTGTCGTTTCTGAATTCCGGGGTGCGTATCCTCCTGCGCGATGAGCGTATCGGCAAAGAGGATAGTTTCGAGTATCAGGGCGGTATCAAGGCTTTCGTCGAACATCTCAACCGCAATAAGACGCCGCTGCACGACAATGTGTTCTATCTGAACACGACTCGGGACGAGGTACAGGTCGAACTGGCTATGCAGTGGAACGATTCCTATCAGGAAAACGTATTCTGCTTCACCAACAACATCCCGCAGCGTGACGGAGGCGCCCATCTGGCCGGATTGCGCGGTGCCCTGACCCGCACTCTGAACCAGTACATGGATGCAGAAGGGATTCTCAAAAAAGCCAAGGTTGAGACCAGTGGTGATGATGCCCGCGAGGGGCTGACCGCGGTGTTGTCGGTTAAATTGCACGATCCCAAGTTTTCGTCACAGACCAAGGACAAGCTGGTTTCCTCCGAGGTCAAGCCAGTAGTCGAAGGGGTGGTAGCGGAAAAACTGCAGGAGTTTTTGCTGGAGAATCCGCTCGAAGCGAAGGCCATCACTGCGAAGATCGTCGACGCGGCTCGCGCCCGTGAGGCTGCCCGTCGTGCTCGCGAAATGACCCGACGCAAGGGTGCGTTGGATATCGCTGGGTTGCCGGGGAAACTGGCGGATTGCCAGGAGAAAGATCCGATGCTCTCGGAGTTGTTCCTGGTCGAAGGCGATTCCGCCGGTGGTTCAGCCAAGCAGGGCCGTGATCGGCGGTTTCAGGCGATTTTGCCGCTGAAGGGTAAAATCCTGAACGTGGAAAAGGCGCGCTTCGACAAGATGTTGGCTTCGGTGGAAGTGGGCACGCTGATCACCGCGCTGGGTTGTGGCATCGGCCGTGAGGAATTCAATCCCGATAAGCTGCGTTACTACCGAGTCATTTTGATGACGGACGCCGATGTGGACGGTTCTCACATTCGGACCCTGCTGCTGACTTTTTTCTATCGACAGATGCGGGAGTTGATCGAGCGCGGGCATATCTACATCGCGCAGCCGCCACTGTATAAGATCAAAAAAGGAAAGCAAGAACAGTATGTTAAAGATGAAGCGGAACTCTCCACCAGCTTGTTACAAACGGCGCTGGACGATGCAAGCTTAGTGATCGGGCCGAGTACGCCCCCGCTCAGTGGAACAGGGTTGGAAGAACTGGCGCGTGACCACATGCGGGTCATGGCGCTGATTCGGCGCTTGTCCCGTCTTTACGATGCAGTATTGCTGGAACAATTGATCTATCAACCTGTGTTGGATGGTGAGCGGCTGCGCAACCGCGAATACCTGGATGGATGGGCCAAGGGACTGACAGCACGGTTGAATGATGGCACGGGTGGGCGTTCAAGCTATGAGGTCCACATCGGGCCACCCGATGAGGAAAGCGGTGTGCATGATGTGATGGTTAATCGCTACACGCATAGTTTGATGCGGCAAATTCCGTTGACCGCAGAATTCTTCGCCTCTCACGAGTACACCCGTCTGGTTCGGTTTGGCGCCAAGCTGGTGGGAGGATTTGACCAGGGTGCGGAAATTCGGCGTGGCGAACGCGGTCAATCGGTGCGCAGTTTCGGTGCGGCGATGAACTGGCTCTTGGAAGAAGCCAAGCGTGGCCAGCACATTCAGCGTTACAAAGGTTTGGGTGAGATGAATCCAGACCAGCTTTGGGAAACCACCATGAATCCGGACACTCGCCGCCTGTTACAGGTGCGGATCGAAGATGCCGTCGCCGCCGACGAAGTGTTCACCACTCTGATGGGTGATCAGGTCGAACCACGGCGCGATTTCATCGAGCAAAATGCGCTGGATGTGCTGAACTTGGATATCTAGCCACTGTTATAGAAACCCTCTTTGAGTTGAGGAAGTAGAGCGCTATACACTTTATCGTCATTCCCGCGAATGCGGGAATCCAGTGGCCCCGATGCATGGCTAGATCCCCGCTTACGCGGGGATGACGGCAAATATAAAGAGGGAGTTAGAGCGATTTAAGCGACTCAATGGTGCTCCTGATCATGGATGGATGCAGGGTGCCCACCGTGCGGGTCCAGCCAACGCACGGTTCGCGCCGAGGGTTCCGGTTGCAGGGTGACGTGATGAATACCGAAGCGCTCATCAAGTAGAGCGAGGCAGGATTCCAGAACCGTTTCCCATTGACGGAGATCCTGCACCACCAGATGGGCAGAGAGCATGATTTTTTCTGGAGCCACGCTCCAGATATGCAGATCATGCACCGAAACCACCCCAGACAGGCTGGCCAAGGATCGGCCTACCTCTTCCAGCCTCAGATCGAACGGCGTCCCTTCCATCAATCCGTGCAGAGCCTCGCGCAGCAGGCGCAGGCTGGATATCAGTACCAGCGCGCCGATGCCCAGCGAAAGCAGCGGATCGATGGGGGTCCAGCCGGTGAAGGCAATCACGATACCGGATAGCAACGCGGCTACCGAGCCTAGCAGGTCTCCCAGTACATGCAGCAAGGCCGCACGGGTATTAAGATTTCGCTCTCCGCGACTGAGCAGCCAAGCCACTAGCAGGTTGATGGCCAACCCGATGGCGGCGACTAATGAAACCGCTTCTCCACGAACGGGTTGAGGATCACTCAAGCGTTGCAGTGCAGAAATGACCAGCCAGATTACCAGCGCCAACATAGTGGCGCTGTTGATCAGCGCGGCCAGGAATTCAGCGCGGCCGAATCCATAGCTATGTCGTGCCGAAACCGGTCGTTGCGCCAGCCAAGCAGCAACGGCGGCCAATGCCAGCGCGCTGGCGTCGTTGAGCATATGTCCAGCGTCGGCCACCAGCGCCAGCGAGCCTGCCCACCACCCCACGCCTGCTTCCACACCGGCATAGCTCAGGGTGATGGCAGTCGCGATCCACAGAGTGCGACTGACGGCGTTTGCGTGATGATGATGGCTGTGGGTATCGTGATTGTGGTGCGAGTGCATGGAAATCGTGCGCTCCGTGGTCGTTTTGTAGCCTTCGCACCGAATATCGTGGTGAAAAGCCGCTCAGTGATTTGAGAATCGGTGATGTTAAATAGTTTTAGGTTGTTCTTGGCGCTGTTGCTGTTGAATTCGGCGCTGAGCTTTCAAAATCGTTGGCCAACCGTCGGCGTGCGCTGGGTGCCGGAGTTTTCCCTCGATTTGGTGGTCTTGTTGCTGGTGCTCACGCTGCTGGCTACTTGGCGCGGCGTGGCGCTGGGCCATGCGACACACAAGATTCTGTTCGGCGTTTTCCTGCTGCTGGTGCTAGGGCGCTATCTGGATGTGACCGTACCCGCGCTGATGGGACGACCCATCGATCTGTATTGGGACAGCCAGTATGTGCCGCATGTGGTGGCTATGTTTCTGGATGGTGTGGGCGGTTGGCAAGGAGGACTGGCGCTGTTGGCGCTGCTGGTGCTGCTGCTTCTGATTATCGTATTGCTGCATTGGGCCTTTCGTGTGCTCATCGCTGCACTGGCGCAACCGGTAAGTCGGCGTGGAATCATGGTGCTGGCACTGACGCTGCTGGCGGTCTATGGCGCTGGTCGCCTGAATCCACGCTGGCCGCTGGCGCATGGGTTTGCGCTGCCAGTGAGTGGGATGTGGATCGAGCAAGCCAAGCGAGCGTTGGACGCCACGGTGTTTCGGGATCATGGCCGGATCGCTGCCCAACCGCCGTTGCCTACCTCGGATCTCAGTCGCTTGGGCAGCGGCGATCTGTTCGTGATCTTCTTCGAGTCTTACGGTGCGCTGGTCTTTGACGATCCGCGTTTCGCCACTCCGCTCGGCGGCGATTTCGCCGCTTTGGAAGAGACTTTATCTGCTTCCGGTTGGCGGGTGGTTTCGGCGCGGGTGGAATCCAGTACCTTCGGTGGTTCGTCTTGGTTGGCGCATTCCAGCCTGCTATCTGGGTTGCGCATCGCCGATCAGGGAGATTATCGGGATCTCTTGGCTTCCAACCGGGCCACACTCGCCAGCCGCGTGGCCGCTGCTGGTTATCGCACGATTGCGGTGATGCCCGGTCTCAAATACCCCTGGCCGGAAGGAAGTTTCTATCGCTTTGATCGGATTTACGACGCTGAGCAGCTCAAGTATCCCGGTCCCGCTTATGGTTGGTGGGCGATTCCTGATCAGTACAGTCTGTACCACATTTATCAAGATGAAGTTGCTCCCGCGAATCGTGCGCCGTTGCTGGTGTTTTACCCGACCATCAACAGCCATGCGCCGTTTACGCCCTTACCACCGTATCATCCCGATTGGCGCTTTTTCGATGCCGCGCCCGCCGTGACTACGGTGAAAGCGGTGGAGTTGAATGATCGGCTCGATGGTCGAGAACTGGCTTCGGCCTATGTGCAGAGTGTTCGCTACAATCTGGCGATATTGGGGGGATATCTGCGTGAATATGCGCCGAAAAATGCATTATTTTTGGTGCTCGGCGACCACCAGCCACCGGCAGTGGTGAGCGGTCAGGGACGTTCCTGGCAGGTACCGGTTCATCTATTTTCGCGCGATCCGGCGCTGCTTGCAGCCTTTGAGCAAGCGGGATTTCAGCGCGGTTTGACCCCAGGTCCGACCGCGCTGGGTGGTATTGAAATGCTGACTTCGTTGCTGCTAAGGACGCTGGATAGCCCGCCACCTGCCACGCTGGAACCGTCAACATCTGCGACTACCGCACCCTGAATGTTTAGCTAATAAATCCCCCTAGCCCCCCTTTGCCAAAGGCGGGATTGGAGGTTTAGCCAAACTGGAACGGTGGGTTCGCCACAGCCAATAAATATCCACCGCGAAAGAGAGCGTCAGTGATCCCAAGGCGGCGGCAGCGAGTAGCGT
>JACSSB010000298.1 GCA_014879435.1 Phycisphaerales bacterium | reverse complement strand
CCTGGATAGAGAAAGAGATCTTTACCCAATGTGATCCGAGCGGTGCCACGCACTTCCGCCACGCCCATGATCACCACCGAAGGGTCTACCGCTCCGCAGACACTGGCCCGCAACCGAGCATGTGCCCAGATCCGCCGTACCGATTCGCCCACTATCGTCATCAATCGTGCCAGCGGCATCAGAGCGCCGACCAACAGCCACTTCATCGTTCTGCTCATCGTCTACTTATTTAAGGTCAGTGTTATCTATGAACCTTAGTTCATCAATCATTTAAGGCCATTTCCACGAAAGCGGAAATCGAGGAATCCTTGAAGATTCGTGGGATGGGCGCGTCATCGGCGTGCTCATCTGGGGCCTGAGCAGTGAATGTATTTTTGCTGTCAGCGGGCGGGGCTGAAAAGACGGTCGTCACTGATCGAGATGACGTGAGCTTTATTTATACTCTATCAAACCCCGCTGCCGACCGCGCCAGCGATCCCAATAAAAACTCAGTTGACCCATCAAGATGGGGATCTGCTGCACATGGGAATGAAGACCATACAGCAGTCGGGTCAGCGGATCGCGACTTTTCCACCCTACCCGCAATGCGGTACGTAATGCCAACACTAACCATAGACCCAGTACCAACAGCGAAACTGCCCACCATCCACCGAGCATACCGAGCACAGCAAGCAACAGCGACAGCAACAATACCCCGGCACGCACGCGATTACGTCGGACTTCGCGCTCCCACAGCGGAGTATCGGTCGCACGAAAACGCTCCGCCACTTCAGCGTAGGCATGACCCGCCCGCATCGCACGCCGCCAATATTGCCGCCAATGCGTCATCGCCAGATCGTGGCCAGTCATCGGCCGATCCACATGCAGGATCAGGCCGCCGTGCGCCCGCAAGCGTCGGCACAGTTCCGGCTCCTCACCCGCAATCAGAGTAGCGTCAAAACCATCCACCGCTTCCAACGCAGCACGGCGCATCAGCGCATCGCCACCGCAAAATTCACTGGGCCCTGGCGGATAGATCCAATCCAGATCCAATACCCGGTTATACAGCGATGCCTCCGGTCGAATCTCGCGGCGATGGCCCCACACTACCACGACTTTCGGGTCTCGAAATTCCGGCAGCGATTCGACTACGAAACGCGGCTCCAAAAGAGTATCGCCATCCAGAAATAAGATCAGTGGCGCCCGTGCTGCCCGCCAGCCCGCATTGCGGCCCAGCGCCGCCGAGGGCCGTTCGGGATGTACGATAATGACCCTCGCACCCAGCGCCGCCGCCCGTTCCGGGCTGTCGTCGCTGGACGCCGAATCCACATAAATCAGCTCCACCGCTCCACCGGGATCAGCCATGGCCCGCACCGATTCCAGACAGCGTACCAGCCGCTCGCCCTCGTTGCGGCCAATCACTACCACCGACAGCACCGCTTCGATAGCCGCAGCATCGGGCGTCGTGAGTTCAATCATCATTGATCTTCGCCAACAAGCGTTCGTAATCGGCCACACGCTCGGCCTGGGAAAAGCGCGCCGCCAAAGCCCGATCACCACCCATCACCCAGCGATTCAAGCGCTCGGCAGGTGCGGTTTGTAATTCCCGTAAGCGGGCCGCCAGCGATTCGACGTCATCGGCGCGAAACCGACCACCAGACACCTCTTCCTCGACCAGGAGTGCCGCGCCACCACGATCCGGCACCAGCACCGGCACTCCAGCAGCCATCGCCTCCAGGATCGCCAGTCCAAAGGGCTCGCTTGGGCACAGATGCAGCAGCAGATCGGCAGTGGCCAGTTCGGCGGCGATCATTTCGGTGAATCCAAGAAAATGCACATTGGGATTTCGTTTCGCCGCTCGGGTGCGCAGCATTTCCAGATTACAACCCGTACCAAAGACACGAAACGACAACGTATTCAGATCTGGATGACGGTCAAGCACATCAAGCAGCAGATCCACGCGCTTGATCGGATCGACACGCGACACGATCACCACCTCGCGCACTCCAGCATTGGTGAACGGTAAGCGTCGTGGCGCACTCTGCACGCGCTCGTCAGTGAGAAAGTTTTCGATTACCCGGATCTTGCTCGGCGCAATGCTGTTGGCAATCAGCCGTTCCCGAACGAAGTCGGACACCGCCACCAGCACCGTACTGGTCGGATTCAGCAGCCGCTTGCGCCCGTAGCTGAGTCGTTCATCAGTGCCACCATGCACGAGATGCAAATGTGCCGACTGGCGCCGATACCAAGCATTCAGGATCAAAAATACCAGCGAGTGCATCACGCCAGTCGCCACGAAAGCTACGCGCTGGTGTTGCGCCAACCACGGACGCAGGCGGCGAGCCAGCTCGTGGGGGCTGGTAAATACCTCACTGGGAATCCGCAACCGCTCCGCCTCGCGCAACACCAGTCCCGGTGGTGCTAGCAATACTGGAGCGAAACGCCCACGCAAACCTTCAAGCGTGGCCAGTGCCATGCGTTCGGTGCCGTAAAGATTTGCGCTATGCAGGACATAGAGTAAGGGCGTGGTCATCATGGCAGTTTGCTGTCTTGGCGCAAGCGCACCAGATCAGTAATGAGGAGATCATCCGTCGCTCGATGCCAATACGGTTTTATTTGATGCTACTTTATCCGTTGTTGCCTCTGAACCTGCTGGGAATCCAGCCTTGTTGAGGCGTTTTTGAATCGATTGACGGGTGGTCGCTTCGTTTTCCTGATATTTACGGACCATCTCATCGTAATAACCGCCACCCTTATAGACCTGTAGATGTGTCACGATCACACCAAATACGCGAGGATCGGCCTTCTCCAGCAAACGAACGGCCCGCTTAAGTTCGCCCGGCAAGGTATGGTGGGCCTGCGTCAACAGCAGCACGGCATCGGCATAGCGCGCCAGATATTCGGTATCAGCCGACAACAGCACCGGCGGCGTATCAAGCAAAATGATGTCGTAGCGCTCCAAAAGCGGGTCCAGCGCTTGAGGAAAGCCATCATAAAAGGGTAGATGCGGCTGCAGCGCCAACCCCACCGAGATACGATCTGGTAGCCCATCCTTCGCTGGTCGGATAACCTGCTCCAAGCTCGCTTCATCATTGAGCAAATCGATGAGACCGGGCACCAACGGCCCATAACGTTCGTCGGGCTTGAATGCGTTGGCCTCGACCGCGATGACGCGCAGACCATCACGGGTGAATTCGCGAGCCAGCTCGATGATCAAGTCGGTGACGCCACCACCGGCCTTGACTGCGGTGAGCGCGATGCGACGGGTATCGTTCTCACGCTTCTCGCGACTGAGTGACAGGATCAAGCGCCGCATTTGGTCGGTGCGCACCAACTCATTGCGAGCATCCTGTTTGTCGAGCAAGGTAGCGACAGGGGCGAATCCCAACAATTGCTGTACCTGGGCAACGGTCTTGATATGGCGATCTAAAAGATCGACACCAATCGGTACGATTAAACCCAAGCCAACCGCCAGCGCCAGCACCAATAGGATCGGTTTCTTGGGTCCACCACTGGTTGGACGATCAGGTGGCAGGGCTGGAGATTGCAAGCGCAGAAAGCCGGGGGCTTCCGATTCCAGTGTCAAAAAGTCGATGCGTTCGGAAATCGCGTTCAATTGCGACTGCAGCCGATCCACATCCTGGGCTACGGTTATTCCTTCGTTGAAGTTGGTGATAAACCAATTGGCACGCTCCTGAATACTCAATTGCTGCGTTCTCAACGCCTGCTCGATCTGTTGCGCCTCGCGCAAGGCGGTGCGTCGCTGCTCCAGCAATTGGGTCCGCGTGGCTTTCAGCAAATTGGCGGTAGCGGTCTGAACGTCCCGATCCAAATCGCGCAGCTTGCGCTCGGCGACGGCGCGCAAGGGATGTTTCGATGCTAAACCACTGACTTCGTTCAGCAATTCGCCGCGCCGCGCCCAGAGATGATATTTCAGGCTATTCAACCCACTATCGTTGGCTACGATTTGAGCGGCAGCAGCCTCCAGCGCATCCTGAGACTCTGCTCCTGCCTTGGGATCATAGGCACTTAACGCTGCTCGAGCGATAACGAGCTTGCGGTGCGCCTCATCGAACGCGGTGCTACTATCCTGTAGCAGACGTTGGTAGGGATTTTCGGCATTGTTATCGAAGCTGGTCACGCCCAACTGTGCGGCCAGCACCGTGCGCCGAACCGATTTCGTACCAATCTCTTCGATCAAGGACTTTTGTCGGCCGCGCAGGTCGGCCAGTCGCTCGTCACTGGCGTACAGATCTTCCTTTTTCATAGTTTCCAGATAAACCCGCAGCAGCGTATTGAGCGTCTCGGCCAAACCTTCGGCTTGGTCCCCTTCCAGGGTCACGCCAATCAGATAGGTATTTCCGATCACCCGCGCACTCAATGCCCGGCTCAAGGACAGGATCGCCTTATGCTCACTCATCTCGGGCGGTTGCCATAAGGTGCGGTATGGACCTAACCGCATCAGCGTCTCACGGACAACATCGTAACGACTGATATTGTGGACCTGCTGCTCGACGTATTGCTGGTACTGGGTACTGGACTGAAACTCCAGTTCCTGATCACTTTTCAGTACCTTAGCAAAACGCGGTGCCACATAAACCGAGGCGAATACCTCATAGCTATAGCCTTGCGATCTGTATAAAACCAGCGGCACCCCGATCATCGCCACCACGAGCATCAGCATCAGTGCCAGACGGTAATGGTTGCGTAGGGTCATCAGCGGCGGTATGAAAATCCCGCTGGCTAATGGCGGTAGGCTGGAAGCGGGGGCACCTGAAGCCGCAGGGTTCGACTCAATCATTCTTCACTCACGCTAGTTATCCGTAAGCGACTGAATGCTCAGCAACAGGACGAATGGATTAACCTGTCTTAGGAAATAACCGACGCTGGCGATGCCCCGGCGTGGTACGTATACGATATCGCCATCCTCCAACGCCATGTTCAGACTACGATCCGGTGCCAGTATCCGATCAAAAGCGACTTCCTGATTCAGTCCTT
>JACSSB010000213.1 GCA_014879435.1 Phycisphaerales bacterium | reverse complement strand
CCGATCTTGATGGCAGCCGATATTTTGATGTTCAAAGCCAGCAAGGTGCCGGTGGGTAAGGATCAAATTCAGCATCTGGAGATGGCTCGGGACATCGCCGCCCGCTTCAACCATCTATATGGCGAGCATTTCGTGCTGCCCGAGGCGGTGGTGGATGAGAAAGCGGCGGTTCTGGTTGGGCTGGATGGGCGCAAGATGAGCAAGAGCTACGGCAACACCATCCCGCTGTTCGAGCCGGAAAAGACCTTGCGCAAGCTGATCATGCGGATCAAGACCAACTCTCTGCCGCCGGAAGCGCCAAAAGATCCCGATACCTGCACGCTGTTTCAGATTTACCAGTCCTTGGCGACGACGGAGGAAGCCGCAGCACTACGTATCCGTTACGCCGAGGGCATCGCTTGGGGTGAAATGAAACAATTCTTGTTCGAGTACTTGAATGCCCGGCTGAGCGAACCGCGCCAGCGCTATCAAGAACTGCTGCAAGCACCCGCTCACATCGAGCAAATTCTCAAACGCGGCGCGGCGCGGGCGCGTGAATACAGTGTGCCCTTCTTACAGGAGTTGCGACATGCCATCGGTATCCGCCCGCTGGATGCGATGTAACTCAGCGGGATAGGCTTCCCGCTTCTCACGGATCGCCGCCACCTCTTGCATGGATACCCCTCTCCAGCCACTGGCCAAGGTTGACGGCGAACCCTACACCCAGTTACCACACGATCTGTACATCCCGCCGGATGCCTTGGAAGTGTTTTTGGAGACCTTCGAGGGACCGCTGGATCTCTTGCTGTATCTGATCAGGCGCCAAAATCTGAATATTCTCGATATTCCCATCGCCGCTATCACCCGGCAATACATGGACTATCTGGCACTGATGCAGGAGCTGCGACTGGAACTGGCGGCGGAATATTTGCTGATGGCAGCCTGGCTGGCGGAGATCAAATCCCGCCTGCTGTTGCCGAAACCAGCGCCGATTGAGTCAGAGGAAGAAGATCCACGCGCCGAATTGATCCGCCGTTTACAGGAATACGAACGTTTTCAACAGGCGGCTCAGGCACTGGACGCCTTACCGCGCCTGGAACGCGAAATCTTTGTCGCCAGCGCCGAACCACCCCATCGGGAAAGCACACGCCCGCCACCGCCGGTTGGTCTAGTGGATCTGCTCAATGCCCTGCGCGAGGCATTGGCGCGAGCCGAACTGTTTGATCGTCACCCGATCCGACGCGAAACCTTATCGGTACGCGAGCGCATGAGTCAGGTTTTAGAGCGGCTGGATGCACTGCGGTTTACTGCTTTTACCGAACTGTTCCAACCAGAAGAGGGTCGATTAGGGATCGTGGTGACCTTCCTAGCGATACTGGAGCTGTTGCGCGAGGGGATGCTGGAACTGGTGCAATCCGAACCGTTCGCACCGATTTATCTTCGCCGACGTGGCTGAAGGAGCACGATGCCGGAATTGAAGATCATCCTGGAAGCGGTGTTGCTCGCTGCGGGCGAACCCTTGTCGCTGGAGCGATTGCTGGGAGTGTTTCCAGAAGCAGAACGGCCCGAACGGGAAGCGTTGCGCGCCGCGCTGGCCGAACTGGCCACCGATTATACTGGGCGGGGGCTGGAACTGGTCGAAGTGGCCAGCGGTTTTCGTCTGGGAGTACCCAGCGCATTTTCGTCCTGGGTGTCCCGATTGTGGGAGGAACGTGCCGCCAACTACTCACGCGCCTTGCTGGAAACTCTGGCACTGATCGCCTACCGCCAACCGATTACTCGTGGCGAAATCGAGGCAGTGCGCGGAGTCAGTGTCAGCAGCGGTATTATGAAAACCCTCCAGGAACGCGACTGGATCAAGATTGTCGGTCACCGCGAAGTCCCAGGCCGTCCGGCTCTGTATGCCACCACCCGCGTCTTCCTGGATTATTTCAATCTCAAAAGCCTCAGCGAGTTGCCCCCCTTGACGGCCCCACGCGATCCAAATCTTGTCGGTCTGGATCTGGAGCGCCGCATCACCACCTCGTCTGGCAGTTCCACGACTCGAACGGAGTCTCCCGATGACTGAACGTTTGCAAAAATTCCTCGCCCGTGTGGGTCTGGGTTCCCGGCGCCAGATCGAAGATTGGATTCGCGAGGGTCGCATCACCATCAACGGCGTACCGGCGCAACTGGGCGTATCGGTCAATGGCGCGGAGCGAATCGAGATCGATGGTAGGCGCATTCAGGTGCGTGCCTTCGGGCAGCAGCGGCGCGTACTGGCTTATTACAAACCGGTCGGCGAGGTCGCCAGCCGCCAAGATCCCGAAGGCCGACCCACGGTTTTCGAGCGCCTGCCACCGTTGCGCGATGGGCGCTGGATTGTGGTCGGCCGACTCGATCTCACTACACAGGGTCTGCTACTGCTGACCAACGATGGCGAACTCGCCAATCGCTTGATGCATCCCTCCTCCCAAATTGAACGGGAGTATGCGGTACGAGTACTGGGCGAGGTCACGCCAGAAATGCTGAAGCGCTTACGGGAGGGGGTACTCCTGGAAGATGGGTTGGCGCACTTTGACGAAATTCGGGATGTGGGTGGCGAGGGGGTGAATCACTGGTATCACGTGATATTGCGCGAAGGGCGTAACCGCGAGGTACGACGGCTATGGGCAGCACAAGGGGTCTCGGTCAGTCGCTTGACACGGGTACGTTTCGGGCCAATCACCTTGCGACGGGGTCTGCCGCCGGGACAATGGGATGAACTGGACGAGCGGCAGATAGCAGAATTGCTGGAGGCAGTCGGTTTACGCCCGCAAGCAAGCAAGGCGAAAGAGCCGAATGAACGCGCCCGTCGTTCAGGGGGAGCGGCGCCTGGATCGCGAGGAGCTAGCAGTCTTTGGAAGGCGCAACCGGGCCAGCCGGGGCGCAGGCCCGCCGCAAAAACGGGCCCTCGCCGACCGCCTAATCCTGGGCGCGGATCGTCTGGCCGGTGATACCCTTGCTATCCGGCCCCAACAGATAGAGGTAGGTACTGATTATGGTTTCCGGGGTGGGCCATTCTTCTGGCTCGCGGCCCGGATAAACCTTGAGGGTCATCGCAGTACGTACCCGACCCGGATCGATGCTGTTGACTCGGATAGGGGTATTGGTTTCCAGCTCGCTGGCCAGCAATTTCATTAAGGTCTGGATGCCCCCCTTAGCCACCGCATAAGCGCCCCAATACGCCTGACCGGATTCATTGACCGAGTCGGTGGTGAAGACGACCGAAGCATCAGCAGAACAGTTCAATAGTCCCAACAGGCTCTGCGTCAACAGGAACGGAGCATTGAGGTTGACTTGTTGGATGCGGAACCACAGTTCGATATCGAAATTGGCAATCGGTGTTAACCCCGCGAACAGTGCCGCATTGTGCAGCAACCCGTCCAGGCGGCCAAACTCGGTCTCCAGCACCTGTGCTAGGTCAGCGTAATCCTTGGGGGTGGCACCTTCCAGGTTCATGGGATAGATCGCTGGTTTGGGCGCACCGACCTGCTCAAGTTCGTCGTAGCTTTGTTCCAGCTTACGGATGGTGCGCCCCAGCAGGATCACAGTGGCACCGTGCATGCCCAGGTGGCGGGAAACGGCACGGCCGATGCCGTCTCCGGCACCAGTCACCAGAATGACCCGGTCTTTCAACAGATCAGTGGCGGGTTGATAATCCTTCATGACGAGCGTATCCGGCTGAGTGGAATGGAACGGCAAGAAAAGAGTTTACTCCGTTACTGGTCGGCGCCGAAAGCGGCGCTGTTCGCCACGCCGTAATCGCCAAGCCAGCCACAACTTGTGCAGTGGGGTCAGAGTGGTATGTTGTTCTAAAAGCCGATAACCTTCCTCGGTAATTTCCCGCAGCAATGCCATCATTAGTTCCAGGCGAATCAGCAGCGGGCATTGGGCCAGACGATCCTCATCCGGTAGATGTTCCAGTGCGCGACGGTGGTAATCATGAATCCGTTGAGCCTGAAAGGCGAACAATTGCTGGACACGATCCGTAATTTTCGTGGCTAGAAAATCATCAGAATGTAACCCAAACTGACGTATTTCGTCCTCTGGTAGATAAAATCGACCCAGATGGGCATACTGACGCACATCGTACAGCCGTTCGAATAATAAAAGTGCTGCGCCAGCTTCGTGGGCGAAACGAGAACTCGCATGTCGGTGGCGATAGCCCGATACTTCTGCAACCAATAGTGCGGCCACGCTGCCACGGCGATGGATATAGGGCGTGAGTGTGCTGAAAGTGGGGTAGATCTCGTAGTCGAGATCCATGGCGACACCCTCAAGGAGCGTCCGAAAATGTTCCTTGGGCAGATTGAATCGGCTCAAGTGCGGCCACAGCGCACATGTGATGGGGTGTTCTGGTTTGCCAGCAAACAATTTATCCAGCTCGGCGTACCACCAATCCAGCTTGGTCCGAGCAACACCCAAGTCCTGGCATTCCGTAGCGATACCTGCGGTTTCCAGGCAAAAAGACTGAATCGCACACAAAGCTTGGCGCTGCGCAAGCGGCAGGCCCAATAAGCTATAGCGAAAGTCTGAACCTCGCGCGTTCGCTAGGTCGTGGCAATAATCTTCTGGAGTCATCTTGGAGAAACCGTAATTAGAACGGTATGAATTTTGCTCTTCAATTTAATAATAATGACAGGGTATGAGGCTTGACGCGATGACTATCCGTGAAATCAACAAACTTCCAGCAGCTGAGCAAGCGGTGACGCGTGCATCCTATCGTTATTATCGCGCGGTGTTACAAGGCGCATCTAACGCAGCCCGTCAACATTTACGCGGCTTGTGGCTACTCGAATTACAGCGGCGCTGGCCGGATACCTGTAAGTAAGGGATTTGGATCAGATTACGGTAGTTTTTGTAGCAATTGTTGTTCACCGGGTCGCAACTGACTGGAGCGAATGGTGGATAGTGAACCGTCTTCTTCCTTGAGTTCTCGGGCTTCGGCATCGGAAGGTGGCCGGGCGCCGTAGTGCACTGCGCCTTCGGTATCGGTCCAGCTATAGATCCGCTCGGTGGGCTGAATCAGAATGGGC
>JACSSB010000400.1 GCA_014879435.1 Phycisphaerales bacterium | reverse complement strand
GTAGGCTTTGAATTCCCCACCAAATTGCGTCGCCATCACTTTCGTGATCGCCGCCGTCAGCGTGGTCTTGCCATGGTCCACGTGGCCTATCGTCCCGACATTGACGTGCGGCTTATTGCGCTCAAACTTTTCTTTGGACACCGTACCTTACTCCTGATCGAATCTTCGGCAACCGACATTAGAAAAAATGTTTCAGGATGCCTTCTTCATAACTGTCTCCGCGATATTGGCGGGAGCTTCATTGTATTTGGCGAATTCCATGGAATAGGTCGCCCGACCCTGAGTCGCCGAACGCAGATCAGTGGCGTAACCGAACATCTCGGCCAACGGCACTTCGGCGCGAATAACCTTGCCTGACGGCGAGTCATCCATACCCTGCAGGATACCGCGGCGACGATTCAGATCACCCATCACATCACCCATGTAGTCCTCGGGGGTGACTACCTCGACCTTCATGATCGGTTCCAGCAGCACTGCTCCGGCTTTGAGCGCACCTTCCTTGAATCCCATCGATCCAGCGATCTTGAACGCCATTTCACTGGAGTCAACCTCATGGTAAGAACCGTCGAAGATGGTGACCTTGACGTCTACTACCGGGTAACCGGCTAATACGCCTTTCTCCATCTGCTCCTGGACGCCCTTATCCACTGCCGGTACGTATTCCCTGGGCACCACACCGCCTACAATGGCGTTGACGAACTCGTAACCCGTACCCGGTTCCCGTGGTTCCAACCGCAGCCAGACATGACCGTATTGACCACGCCCACCTGACTGACGCACGAACTTGCCTTCCTGTTCCACCGACTTACGGATGGTTTCACGATAAGCAACACGTGGCTTGCCAACGTTGGCGTCCACCTTGAATTCGCGCTTGAGGCGATCAACGATAATTTCCAGATGCAGCTCGCCCATACCGGAAATGATGGTTTGGCCCGACTCGGCGTCAGTATGGACCCGAAATGAAGGATCTTCCTGCGCCAGTTTGCTAAGGGCGATACCCATCTTTTCCTGGTCGGCCTTGGTCTTGGGTTCGACCGCCACCGCAATCACCGGTTCGGGGAATTCCATCCGCTCGAGAGTGATGATCTTACTTGGGTCGCAGAGCGTGTCCCCAGTGCTCACGTCCTTGAGACCAACACAGGCAGCGATATCGCCCGCACGGATTTCCTTGATCTCTTCACGGCTGTTGGCATGCATCTGCACCAAACGACCGATACGCTCGCGCCGACTCTTGACCGGGTTGTAAACCGTATCACCGGAATTGACCACGCCGGAGTAGCAGCGGATAAAAGACAGCGTACCCACGAAGGGATCGGTCGCAATCTTGAAAGCCAGCGCCGCAAACGGTGCATCATCACTGGCTTGCCGTTCACCTTCACTTTCAGCGGCATCGTCCAGTATGCCTTTGACGGGCGGCTTCTCGATGGGTGACGGCAGATAACGCACTGCCGCGTCTAGCATCGCCTGTACACCCTTATTCTTGAAAGCCGAGCCGCACAAAGCTGGAACGATTTCGCCCTTGAGGGTACGTGCACGCAACCCGGCGTAAATCTCGTCTTCGCTCAGCGGCTCCCCTTCCAGGTATTTTTCCATCATCTCATCGGAGGATTCAGCGGCGGCCTCGACCATCTTCTCGCGCCAAGATTCGCAAATGGCTTGCAGGTCGGCAGGGATATCGGCGTATTCGAACTTCATGCCGAGACTGTCCTCATCCCACAAGATTGCTTGCATCTTGACCAGATCGATCACACCCTTGAACTGATCCTCAGCGCCGATCGGAATCTGCAGTGGCACCGGAGTGGCACCCAAGCGATCCTGGATCTGCTGCACTACCCGCAGGAAGTCAGCACCAGCGCGGTCCATCTTGTTGACGAACGCCAGCCGTGGCACTCCATATTTATTAGCCTGCCGCCAGACAGTTTCGGACTGCGGTTCCACCCCACCCACCGCGCAGAATACGGCGCAGGCACCGTCCAACACGCGCAGCGAGCGCTCGACCTCGATAGTAAAATCGACGTGGCCAGGCGTATCGATGATATTGACGCGATGCTCGTCAAACTGACCGGCCATACCACTCCAGAAACAGGTGGTGGCGGCAGAGGTGATAGTGATACCACGCTCCTGCTCTTGCACCATCCAATCCATAGTGGCGGCGCCATCGTGCACTTCGCCCAGCCTGTGGGAAATACCTGTATAGAACAGGATGCGCTCGGTCACAGTCGTCTTGCCGGCATCGATATGGGCCATGATGCCGAGATTACGATAGCGCTCGATGGGGGTTTTGCGGGCCACAACTCAATCCTCGCAACTTAAACTTATGAACTTACCAACGATAATGGGCAAAAGCTTTGTTCGCCTCCGCCATGCGGTGTACATCTTCCCGCTTCTTGACGGCGGCACCACGGCTCTCGGCGGCATCCAGCAATTCGCCAGCCAGACGACGCGCCATGGATTTTTCACCCCGCTTACGGGAGGCATCAATAATCCAGCGCATAGCCAAGGCGGTCCGGCGTACCGAACGTACCTCAATCGGAACCTGGTAGGTGGCACCACCGACTCGGCGGGACTTCACCTCGACCACTGGGCGAACATTATCCAGCGCCTGCTCCAGCAGACCCATTGGATCATCCTTGCCCTTTTCGGCGATGGTATCCAGCGCACCGTAGACGACCTTCTCGGCCACGGACTTCTTGCCGCGTTCCATCATCATGTTGACAAACTTAGCCAGCATCTCACTCCCGAACTTGGGATCGGGGAGAATGACACGCTTGGGAACCTCTCTTCTTCTCGGCATAACCGCCTCAATCGCAATCCGCTAAAGCAAAATTCAGGACTTGGGCCGCTTGGCGCCGTACTTAGAACGCCCTTGGCGTCGCTTGGTAACGCCCGAAGTATCCAAGCTGCCACGCACGATATGGTAGCGCACACCCGGCAAGTCCTTGACACGACCACCGCGGATCAGCACCACCGAGTGTTCTTGCAGGTTGTGGCCCTCACCACCGATGTAGCTGGTCACTTCCTGACTGTTGGTCAAACGCACGCGTGCTACCTTACGCAGCGCGGAATTAGGTTTTTTCGGCGTCGTGGTGTACACGCGGGTACACACGCCGCGCTTCTGCGGACAGCCTTCGAGCGCCGGGACGTTGCTCTTGGCTTTGTTCCTGACACGCGGTTTGCTTACCAACTGGTTAATTGTGGCCATTGCCCCCTGCTCCGGATAAGGCTTTAAAATTTGGGTCGACCCGGCAGCGGACCTGCGTTAATTGAACGCTCAGGCCCGCAAAGAGGCGGAACTATAGGCAGGAAGGTCACTTATGTCAAGTTCGGCCATTGATGATTTGTGCCGTGGCACCCTATTCACCCACATCCTAGGCGCTTGCACTGATAAGGTTTAACCCTCAACCGCCGCTTTCGCGCATAATTATGCGGGCTTGCAGCTTGGCATTCGATGATCAAGATCACGCTGCGGGCTGTCCATCCCATGGATTTAGGCCGCTGCAAACACATTACGTATATCTAACGCTTACTCAAGAGATACAAAACCGATGAGATCTACGATCAAATACCGTCTGGCTATTTTACTGTGGGCGGCGGCTTGGTTGCCGATGGCCGCGTCTGCTCAAGCTCCTTCTCTGGCTAATATTTTACCGAACTTTATCGGTATAGGTGTTGGCGTTACCCCACAATACATTGGCTCCGACCATTACGTTGGCGGTGTAGCTCCAGCCGGATTTTATAAGTTCGATAGTGAGCGCTTTATCTCGTACACCGGCGTGGTCGGCGAGGCTAATCTGCTGGATTCTCCAAACTGGCGGTTCGGCCCGGCTTTCGGTTACCGCCTCGGACGTAATGATGTCGATGATGACGTCGTTGATCGCTTAGAGAAAATCGATGATACCGTAGAAGGTGGTCTCACCTTCAGTTACGCCTACCTCAATGAAGGGCAGACACCTTGGAATCTTCGTGTCGGTATCAGCGGTGTGACTGGCCTTGCAGGAGGTGATAGTTACAGCGGAATACACACCACTGGCTTTGCCAGTCTATGGGTACCGCTTAGCGAGCGGCTCATTATCGGCACTGGACTGGGTGTTACTTATGATAGTTCAGATTTCATGCAAACCTATTTTGGAGTCTCAGCGAGGGGTTCTGCCGCCAGTGGACTACCGATGTTCGATCCAGATTCTGGGTTCAGCAGCGCCTATATCTGGCCTGCCGTCATATACAAAATCAATGAGCACTGGTTTGGCGGTGCCGGTATGTTCTACAAGCGCCTTCTAAACGATGCTGCTGATAGCCCCATCGTCAAGCGCGGTAGCCAAAACCAACTTACTGGTGGTCTCGGCGTGGCCTATTACTGGGAATAATTTGTGCCAACGCTTACAACAAAAAAGGCTTGTTGAGCATTTTCAACAAGCCTTTACTCGATTTGGTGACGCCTTCTTCATCTTTCAGAGCAGTTCAGTTCTGACTGCCTAGCAACAAGCCCATCGAATACCGCCTCCAACCCAGGATGAACCCCACGAAGACCAGCTACTACCCGCGTGGTCCACTCAAAATACGCCCGCTTACGTTCAGTAGACCAATCTGCCGGTGGCGAGGCCAAAATATCCCGCAGATTGCAGATTTTATCAGCAAGTTTCACGAGTTTAGCCTCGGTGGAGATGTGCGGAGCGTGCCTGACCTGCTCCTCCTTCCGAACCTCTTTAGGGAGCGATTTATCATCGCTCAGGTCCAGTACGATAGCCGTCACCTTGTCACCAAATAGCCGCTTCAGCTCCTCAGCCGTGGTCTCGGTATCCTCAATCGTGTCATGCAGCAATGCCGCACAGAGCACAGAGGGATCCGTCACACCGCCTTCATTGGCGAGTACATTGGCCAGCGCAATTGGATGGTTGATGTAGGGCGATGCTTCGGCGTCCTTTCTTCTTTGTTCACGGTGTTTCTCGGCAGCAAATGACGCCGCTTTGAGAATTGCGCCCAGACCGATTCCTGCTTTCATCCAGATCTCTCCCGATTTTTTCTGCAATGCGCTTATTTTGG
>JACSSB010000190.1 GCA_014879435.1 Phycisphaerales bacterium | reverse complement strand
CATGTCGAGTACCTGAGCGAGGAAGATGGCGCAGGCGATGAAGAACTGCGGGCCTATTCGTTGGCGGTGATCAACACCCTGAAGGAATTGATCCCGCTCAACCCACTGTATTCCGAGGAACTGAAGTTCTTCTTAAATCGTTTCAACACGCATGATCCGTCACCGTTGGCCGATTTTGCCGCCAGCCTGACCACTGCGACCAAAGAGGAGTTGCAGGAGGTTCTAGCTACTGCGCCGGTATTGGAACGACTGAAGAAAGTGATCGTGCTGATCAAGAAGGAACTGGAAGTCGCCAAACTCCAGACCCGCATTCGCAAGCAGGTCGAGGAGAAGATGAGTGAGCATCAACGCAAGTTTTTCCTGCGCGAGCAGCTCAAGACGATTCAGCAGGAACTCGGCATTGCTAAAGACGACCGCACCGCTGATGTGGATCGGTTCCGTGAGCGATTGGAAAGCCGCCAAGTACCGGAAGCGGCACTGAAGCGGATCGAGGAGGAACTGGATAAACTGTCGATTCTGGAAACCGGATCACCGGAATATGCGGTCACCCGTAATTATTTGGATGTGATCACCGATCTGCCGTGGGGGATGTATTCCACCGACAATCTCGATCTACAGCACGCTCGCACCGTACTGGATCGTGACCACGACGGATTGGCCGATGTGAAGGATCGCATCATCGAGTTCCTGGCGGTGGGTGCACTTAAAGGCCAAGTCGGCGGTTCGATTATCCTGCTGGTGGGTCCACCGGGAGTCGGCAAGACCTCAATTGGTCGCTCGGTGGCTGCGGCGCTGGATCGTGAATTTTACCGGCTCAGCCTAGGTGGAATGCGAGACGAGGCCGAGATCAAAGGCCATCGCCGCACCTACATCGGCGCCCTGCCGGGTAAGTTTATCCAGGCTATTCGTGACGCTAAGACTGCCAATCCGGTGATTATGCTGGACGAAATCGACAAGATCGGTGCTTCATACCACGGCGATCCGGCCTCAGCGTTGCTGGAGGCGCTCGATCCTGAGCAGAACACTGAATTTTTGGATCATTACCTGGATGTACGTTTCGATCTTTCCAAGGTCTTGTTTATCTGCACGGCCAACCAGCTCGATACCATTCCAGGGCCGTTGCTTGATCGCATGGAGATTATTCGTTTGTCCGGCTATATCACCGCCGAGAAATTGCAGATCGCTCGTAATCATCTGTGGCCGAAACTGCTAGAGCGCAGTGGCCTGGATCGGGAGCGGATCCAGGTCGGAGATGAGGCACTGACCCAGATCATCGAGGGCTACGCCCGCGAGGCTGGAGTGCGTAACCTGGAAAAGCAGCTCGGACGAATCGTGCGCAAGAGCGCAGTCAAGATTGTGCAAGGAGAAGCGCAGGAATCGATCGTGGTGGAAAAACCCGATCTGGAAAGTTATTTAGGTAAACCAGCGTTCAAACCGGAAACGCTGATGCATGGCGTCGGCGTGGTGACGGGTCTGGCCTGGACCGCGATGGGTGGTGCAACACTCAGTGTCGAAGCCAGCTTGATTCACAGCAAGAACCGTGGTTTTAAACTGACCGGTCGCTTGGGTGAAGTGATGCAGGAGTCCGCCAATATCGCTTACAGTTACGTCAGTGCGCATTTGGAAGAGTATCAGGCCGACCCCAAATTTTTCGACGAGGCCTTCGTGCATTTGCATGTGCCTGAGGGGGCCACACCCAAGGACGGTCCCAGTGCGGGTATTACCATGGCCACTGCTCTGCTGTCGCTGGCACGAGGCCAGCAGCCCAACCGACCCTTGGCGATGACCGGAGAATTGACCCTGACCGGACAAGTATTGCCGGTAGGTGGTATCCGCGAGAAGATTATCGCAGCCCGTCGGGCAGGTCTGTTCGAGATCATCCTGCCAGAAGCAAATCGGGGTGATGCCGAAGAATTGCCGGATTACATCAAGGAAGGACTCAGCCTGCATTTCGTGGCAGGCTTAGGACAAGTGGTAGATTTGGTATTTTCGCCGAAGAGTACAACCTAAAGAGGTCAATCGTGACGATGGATGGCCGTTATCGCGCCCTGTTGCCGCCGCTGTGTCTGCTGGCGTTCTTGCATGCACCCACCTGGGCTGCTTGCGACGATCCGCCCAGCCGACGGGTGAACTGGCTGTCTTGCGACAAACAGGGAGCAGATCTGCAGGGGGTGGATCTGCGCGAGGCGGTACTTACTCGAAGCAATCTGGCCAATGCCAATCTAACGGGCGCCCGACTCAGTGGAGCGGATCTGGGTCGGGCAGTACTCAGCAATGCCGATTTGACCGGTGCCGTACTGCGTGGTACGCGGCTGGTATCGGCGCAACTGGATCACACCGTATTCATCGATGCGCACATGATCGGGGCGCGATTGGATCGAGCGGTATTGACCGGTGCTAATTTGAGTCGGGCCGATCTGAGTCATGCTGGGTTTTATCAGGCCAATCTCAATGGCGCCAACCTGAGCGGAGCGAACTTGAGCCAAGCCACCTTGACCCAAGCGGATTTGACCGATAGCAAGCTGGCAAATGCGCTGCTGGTGGATGCGGTACTCAGCCGGGCGGTATTGGAGGATGCGATCCTGTCTGGAGCCAACCTCCACGGTGCCAAACTAGATGGCGCTAATCTACTGGGTGCTGATTTTAGTGGTGCCGATTTGGGGTCAGCAACACTGGCCGATGCCCGTATCGATGGTGTCCGCTTCACCAACACCAAACTGGACAGTACGATCTGGGTTGATCGACGGCGTTGTCAATCGGGGTCAGTGGAGGAATGTCGCTAGTGATCACCCTAAGCCGTGCATGATCAGGCGTTCCAGTGCTTCCGGTGCCACAGGTGCCGAAAAGAAATATCCTTGCCCAAGATCACAGCCTATATCTCGCAGTCGATCACATTGCTCGGCGTGCTCGATACCTTCGGCGACTGAACGCAGTTTTAGGATACCCGCCAAGTCGATCAGTGCTGATGTCAGTGCCAAGCCTTGCCCCTTGTCGCTGACACCATCGACGAACGACTTGTCGATTTTCAGGATATCCACAGGAAAGCGGCGAATATAGTTGAGCGACGAATAGCCAGTACCGAAATCGTCGATAGCCAGATATACGCCCAATGCTTTTAATTCGTGCAAGCGCGCAATAGCCGCCTCCATGTCGCGCATCATCACGCTTTCGGTGATCTCAAGAATCAGGGCAGATGGAGCGAGTCCTGTTTCATTCAATGCGTGCCGGATGCTCTCAAGCAACGAGGAATCCTGGAGTTGCCTAGCCGATAGATTCACTGCCATGTGCAGTGGCTGTGCGACGCGACGCTGGAGTTCCACCGCATAGTGGCAGGCTTCCTGCAAAACCCACTGCCCAATCGCTATGATTTGTCCGGTCTCTTCGGCCAGCGGTATAAACTCAAGCGGTGAGATCATCCCACGCTCAGCATGCCGCCAGCGCAGCAAGGCTTCGGCGCCAACGATCATTCCCGTTTGCAGATCCACCACCGGTTGGTAAACCAGAGTGAACTCGCCGCGATCCAGTGCAACCTGAAGATTAGCCTTGAGTTCGAGCCGCCTGAGTAAGGTATCGTGCATCGCCGGTTGGTAGATTTGATACTGATCCTTACCCTGATCCTTGGCAAAGTACATTGCGACATCCGCATTGCGCAGCAGCGTATCGATATCCTCCTCCTTGTCCTGAGCCACGACGATACCGATACTCGCGTGCACCAAGACATGCTTGCCTTGCAACTGGAAAGGTTCCTTCAGTGCGCACAATAGCCGTTCCGCCACATAGCTCGGCCGCATGTCTTGACTGCTACTTTCCAGTAACACCGCGAATTCATCGCCTCCGAAGCGTGCGGCAGTATCTGCGGTGCGCAATGAACCGGACAGTCGCTGCCCGAATTCGTGCAACACTTGATCACCGGCGGCGTGCCCCAATGAGTCGTTAATCGTCTTAAAGTCATCGAGATCGATGAACAAAATGGCAATCAACCGATCATCACGCTTTCTGCGATTGATGGCATGCTGTAAGTGATTACGAAACAAGGCGCGGTTTGCCAACCCAGTCACTGGGTCGTAGAAGGCTTGATATGAAAGCTGATTTTCAAACTCCTTACGTTCACTAACGTCACGCATATTGAGAACGATACCGCCTACATTCGGATCTTCCATCAAATTGGTACGCAGTGCCTCAATGAAGCATTCGCTTCCATCGCGATGCGGAGCACGAAACTCAAACAGGGTGGGTTCTTCATAATCCAGCTTCGCGCACAAGATGGTCAACACGCGTGGCTGATCCGCCAGTGTAATCAGATCGATGAGGAGCTTACCCTCAAGTTCGGAAGCGCTGTAACCCAGAACCTTCTCTACCGAGGGGGTGATATAGCGAATCGAAGTATCGACCTCCAGCACGCAGATGACATCCGACGAGTTCTTGACGAGGGAAGCGAAGCGGGCCTCGCTGCGTTGCTTGAGTAGGGTTTCGGTCAGTTGCGCACTTTCAAGGGCAAGGGCGACCTGAGAGGACAAAGCAACCAATGCATCGCCCAAACCGCGCGGAGCATTGTGCCCAGTCGCCACCAGCATCAACTCTTGTAGCTTCTCGCTGGGCGAGAGCGTAGTGACAAAGAGCAGGTTCTGACGTGGATTCAGTCCCAGTGCCTCGCGCAACGAGATGTGAGCCAGTGGCAGGAGGCACGGCTCACCATTGAACAGGTGCGTACATTCCTCCAGCGCAGGAAACGAGAACGAGCCTTCCATGGCCTCATTCCCTGCAACGATCCGATACCGTGTAGAGTCATTGGCATCACGCTCGCATACGCGCACTGCAGCTTCGGGACCGGCCAGCGCTTGCGCCGCCATGATCGCTGCGGTGCGAATATTATCGCGGCTGGTCGCGGTAACCAATGAGGTACCGGCTTCGCGGAGCGCCCGCTCGCGGAGTGCATCGCGCTCCCGAAAGCGGATCAGCCCGGCCATGCGCAGCATCACCAGCACGAATAGTACGAATGTGGCGCTGATCAGGATCGCATTGTCGATCTCTTGCCCAAGCA
>JACSSB010000397.1 GCA_014879435.1 Phycisphaerales bacterium | reverse complement strand
CATCCGTCGGTTTGATAGACCAAAATCGATCCCGGACGATCAGATCCACAACAATCCTCGAAGAACCTTATTTTTTTCTAAGTCAAAGCAAAATTCTAGGTTATATTTAACGAAAATATATAATGAAATCCCTATTGGAATGCATGTTGCTGAAGCCATAAAAATCTTAAATAAGGCGCAAAAATAAAAGGGTTTAGGCTTTTAAAATTACAAGATAAAAGTTACGCATTATATACGCCATTTAAATTTCCAGGATTAACATGGTCATGGACTGCTTATATTTATTTTAACCAAAGTTATGTAATAGGAAAGGCAATCCGCCCTTTAGATGGAGATTATTACTATTTTTGTAACGCCCCTGTAGATGAAGGAACCATACCAGATTATATGAGTATCAACTTATCTATATCTTGCATAGATAATTGAAGTTATTTCACAGTAATGATTTCAGTAGAAAATGGGCAAGCACTATTTCACATCACTCTCACCGTTGCCCATCCATTGATAACTAGCGCCCCTCCACCACCTGTCATCAGATCATCATGTTCGCTTCATCATAGTTTTGCATGGACCCGCCATAGTGCAGGCATGATTGCTATTCCTACCCCATCGTTTCTTACACCCGCGCCACGCCAGTTGCGGATTGCTATAGTCACCGAGACTTATCGTCCCGAAGTCAATGGCGTGGCCATAACTATCGGTCGATTGGTCGATGGTCTGCTTGCACGTGGCCATACCGTACAACTGTTCCGACCGCGCCAGCATTCGCACGACACTCCAAGCCAAAACGGAACACTGGAAGAGTGGCCAGTGGCCGGTGCTTCTCTCCCGTGTTATCGAGAAATGCGCATGGGATTCCCTGCGAAGCGTCTGCTGCTGGAACGCTGGCGACAGACCCCACCGGATGTGGTGCACATCATCACCGAGGGGCCACTGGGCCATTCGGCACTGGCGGTGGCCCATCGTTTGGATCTACCTGTCTTTTCCGACTTTCACACTAATTTTCATGCTTACAGTCGGCACTACGGCTTGGGCCTGTTGGCCCGTCCTATCGTGGCCTATCTGCGCCGCTTTCATAATCAGAGCGACCGCACCCTGGTACCGACCGAAGAATTGGCGACGGAATTGCACGCCTTGGGCTTTCGTAAGCTGCAAGTGCTGGCACGCGGGGTAGATACCCGACTGTTCGATCCAGCGCGGCGCGATTTGGCATTGCGCCAAAGCTGGGGAGCGAATCCGACCGATCCGGTGGTGCTGTACGTGGGTCGCTTGGCGGCAGAGAAAAATCTACCCCTGGTATTGGCGGCCTATCGTGCATTGCGCACGCTTCGGCCAGCGACCCGATTAGTGCTGGTCGGTGACGGCCCGCTGGCGGCGCGACTGCACGCCCGTCATCCCGAAATCATATTTTCGGGTACCCGAACCGGTGTGGATCTGGCGAGGCATTATGCATCGGCCGACCTCTTTCTCTTCCCCAGCCTGACCGAAACCTTCGGCAACGTCACCCTGGAAGCCATGGCCAGCGGACTGGCGGTGGTAGCTTTCGACTACGCCGCCGCTCATCGCCATATCGTTCATGGCGAAAGTGGCCTCTTGGTGCTGTGCGGTGATAAAGCCGCGTTCATCGAATCGGCGACCCGGCTAATCAACGATTGCGTACTCCGCGAGAACCTGAAGCAGTCCGCCCGTCAGGCAGTACTCGAATTCGACTGGGAATGTATTTGGCAGCGATTGGAACAATGGTATCTGGAATCGGCTTACGAGGAGCGAGAACCATGAACAGAAGCCTTGAAGCAACACCATTGCGGCGGTTGGCAGAATGGGATCTGAACTGGTGCCTGCGATTCAATCGGGCCAGTCAACGCCGCGAATTGGAGCGCTTATTCGCTGTAGTCAGCCGCCTAGGTGATGGCGTGTTCTGGTACACCTTGATGCTGGCCCTATTGCTGATCCTGGGAGAAAACGCCCAGCCTGTCGTGATACGCATGCTGATCGCTGGGGGATTGGCGCTGGCGCTGTACAAATGGCTGAAATCCCGTACCACCCGCTTGCGACCCTACGCCCGTCATGATGATCGTATCCGTGCTTCGGTGGCCCCACTGGACGAATACAGCTTTCCCTCTGGCCACACCCTGCATGCAGTCTCGTTTAGCATCGTGGCGATTTGCGCTTACCCAATACTGGCCTGGCTGGTCATTCCATTTACCGTGCTGGTGGCCTTATCTCGGGTGGTGCTGGGTCTGCACTATCCCAGCGATGTACTCGCCGGAGCCTTGTTGGGCGGCGGGCTGGCAACCTTGGTCCTGCAATTCTAGACCGCCTTACTCTCCGAGAGAGAAGCAGCGGTCGTTTGAACCTTAGTTTGGACAATCAATAATTCCAACTTTTATAACCCCATATTTTGAGGCGAATTTACCAATTATTGTCTATATTTAATTCTGTTTAGTCCTGGAGGATCGCCTCATGAGTCATACCGATAAAGATACACTTTGTACGCGTAAAACCCTGAGCGTCGACGGCAAGCAATACGACTATTTCAGCTTGAAGGAAGCCGCACATCGGCTCGGTGATCTGTCCCGCCTACCGTTTTCCCTCAAGGTACTACTAGAAAACCTGCTGCGTTTCGAGGACGGCCAGTCGGTCACTGTGGACGATATCAAGGCGGTCCATGCTTGGCTGGAGCGGCGCGGGTCCGATCACGAAATCGCCTTCCGCCCCGCTCGGGTGCTGATGCAAGATTTTACCGGTGTGCCCGCCGTCGTCGATCTGGCGGCGATGCGTGAGGCGATGGTGGCGCTGGGCGGCGATCCTGGCCGAATCAATCCGCTGACCACTGCCAATTTAGTCATCGACCACTCGGTCATGGTCGATGAATTCGGTACACCGCGCGCTTTTCAGGACAACGTCCGCCGCGAGTTCGAACGCAACGGCGAACGCTATGCCTTCCTGCGCTGGGGGCAACAGGCTTTCACCAATTTCCAAGTCGTGCCGCCAGGTACCGGAATCTGCCATCAGGTCAATCTGGAATACCTTGCCCAAACCGTATGGGTGGAAACCCAAACCGGTGAAGGGCATCCGCTGGCCTATCCTGATACCTTAGTGGGCACCGATAGCCATACCACCATGATCAATGGCCTCGCCGTACTGGGCTGGGGCGTGGGCGGAATCGAGGCTGAGGCCGCCATGTTGGGCCAGCCGGTTTCGATGCTGATTCCCGAAGTGGTGGGCGTTCGGCTCAACGGCCAGTTACGCGAGGGCGCGACCGCCACTGATCTGGTGCTGACCGTGACCCAGATGCTGCGCAAGCAGGGTGTGGTTGGCAAGTTCGTGGAGTTTTATGGTCCTGGCCTCGATCATCTGCCGCTGGCCGACCGCGCCACTATCGCCAACATGGCACCAGAATACGGCGCGACCTGCGGCTTCTTCCCCATCGATGAAGAAACCCTACGCTATCTGACTTTCTCCGGGCGCGACCCACATCAGGTCCGTCTGGTCGAAGCCTATGCGAAAGCTCAAGGGCTATGGCGTGAATCCAACCAGCCAGAACCGTCGTTCACCGCCCATATCGAACTGGATCTCAGCACGGTCGAACCTTCGCTGGCCGGTCCCCGGCGGCCTCAGGACCGGATTCCATTGTCCGATGCCGCCAGCCGCTTTGCGGATTACCTCGCGGAAACCGACCGCGCACCCCAGACCGCGCCGGTGGCTGGAGCCGACTACGCACTGGAAGATGGCCATGTGGTGATCGCCGCCATCACCAGTTGTACCAATACCTCCAATCCCTCGGTCATGCTGGCCGCCGGACTGCTGGCCCGCAACGCCGTGGCGCGTGGACTGCAAGTCAAACCGTGGGTGAAAACCTCACTCGCTCCCGGCTCCCAAGTAGTCACCGATTATCTGGAGCGTGCCGATCTACAAACGGCACTGGACGCACTTGGCTTCAATCTGGTCGGCTACGGCTGCACCACTTGCATTGGTAATTCGGGACCACTGCCGAAACCAATCGCGGCAGCGGTCGAGGCCAACGATCTGAGCGTGTGCGGGGTGCTCTCTGGAAACCGCAATTTCGAGGGGCGCATCAATCCCCTTGTCAAAGCCAACTATCTGGCCTCGCCACCGCTGGTGGTGGCCTATGCGTTAGCGGGTTCACTCAAGGTCGATCTCTACCACGATCCCATCGGCCGGGATTCCAATGGCCAAGAGGTATATCTTCGGGATCTGTGGCCCTCCAGTGCTGAGGTTCAGCAAACCGTGGCGGATTGTCTGACCCCGGAAATGTTTCGCTCCCGCTATGCCAATGTGTTCGAGGGATCGAAGGAATGGCAAGAGATCGCCGTAGCCGGCGGCCAGACCTACCCGTGGGACGATGACTCGACCTACGTGCGCCACCCGCCCTTTTTCACTGGAATGCGGGCGGAACCGGATGCCATCACCGATATTCAGGATGCCCGCTGTCTCGCTCTACTCGGCGATTCGGTAACCACCGACCACATCTCTCCAGCCGGTTCGATCAAACCGGATTCGCCCGCTGGTCGTTATCTGATCGAACACGGGGTACAGCCAGTCGATTTCAATTCCTACGGTGCACGGCGCGGCAACCATGAAGTGATGATGCGCGGCACTTTCGCCAACATCCGCATTCACAACGAAATGCTACCAGGTGTCGAGGGCGGCCTGACGGTTCATATTCCCAGTGGTGAGCAGCTCAGCATTTATGATGCCGCCATGCGCTATCAGGAGGAGGGCACACCGCTGGTGATCGTGGCTGGGAAGGAGTACGGCACCGGCTCCTCTCGCGACTGGGCCGCCAAGGGTACTTACCTGCTTGGGATACGCGCCGTGATCGCTGAGAGCTTCGAGCGTATCCATCGCTCTAATCTGATCGGAATGGGCGTATTGCCGCTCCAGTTCCCAGAAGGGACCACTCGCAAAACCCTGGGCCTGGATGGAACCGAGTATTTCAACCTGGATGGAGTGGCGGAGGGACTGAAACCCCGCGCTCAGCTGAAGCTGATGGTGCGGCGGGCGGATGGCCAGAGCGAAACCGTGTCGGTATTGTGCCGCATCGACACCCT
>JACSSB010000396.1 GCA_014879435.1 Phycisphaerales bacterium | reverse complement strand
CGCGCCATCGATCCCAATCCTGATCGCTGATGCTCCCCTCCGACTTACTCTTCTCCCACCAACGCAGCGGCCAAATCTATCCTCATTTTCTGCGGCCGGAACAATGCGTCTGGTCCGAACGGGTGCTTACCGTCATCCAAGAACATCAACACCGAACTCGTGGTGAATTGCAGGCGGCATTGCGGGCATTGGAAGGCGACTCACCCGATTACCGCATCGTGCGTGGTTTCGCCCATCTGGCGCTGAACGCGGCGGAATTCGTTCTAGCCACTGGCGAATTGGAGCCAGAAACGCTGCGGCAGGAGGTGTTCACTCTCGCCGCCGAACGCGGCCGTTATGGCGAAACTCAAGCACAAGAGGTGCTGGAATCGGTCGCGTCACGCTATCGGTTGGAAGCGGAAACCCTGCGTGAAGCCTTGTACGCCGACCTGCCGGAAAACCATTTGCTGGCTGCATTGCCAGATTTCACCCCAGATCGCTTGGTGGATCGCTACAACCTAGCCCAGGCTCAGGGCTTGCTGTATTCGGCTTTGTATCTGCGCCTCACCGCCCATCGCAACGTACCGGGCGAATACCGCCGCTTGTTCCAGCACCTCAAATTCCATGGCTTGATGTACGCGGTCGAAGGTCATCTTGAAGATGGCTATCAAATCTATGTGGACGGTCCCGCCAGCCTGTTCAAGCAAACCCGCAAATACGGCCTGCAAATGGCCGTTTTCCTACCCGCATTGTTGCGCGTCAGCCGCTGGGAAATGGAGGCGGTACTGCAACGGGACGAACGGGAAATCCGTTACCGCCTGGACTCACAATCGCCGCTCAAGCCACTGACCCCGCCACCACCCGCCTACGATAGCCTGCTGGAAGAACGTTTCGCCCGCCGCTGGGAAAAATTGGATACGTCCTGGATACTGGAACGAGAAGTCGAAATCGTCGATCTAAAGGGTACGGTCTTTGTACCTGATTTTGCTTTACGCCATCCCGATGGTCGGATCGCCCATGTCGAGATCATGGGGTTTTGGCATCCCGATTATCTACGCCGTAAGCTGGACAAACTGCGACGTGCCGCCATGCCTAATCTGATCGTAGCGGTCTCGGAACGACTGAATGTTGGGGCAGAGGATTTTCAGGATATTCCGGGGCCGATCTTGTTTTTCAAGGGAAAACTCGAACCACGAGCCGTATTGGCCCACCTGGAGCCTATGTCATGACCCAATCCCTTTCTGCTCCCCGCTTTCCAGCGTTCATGCTCAGTCTGATCATGGCGCTCGGATTTATTTTCAATATCAGTGCCTGGGCCGCTTCCGAAGCAGTCGGCACACTGAGCGAAGCACAGGGGCGAGTGGAGATCAACGGTACCCCAGCATCGACCGGCGCCGAGCTACGGCTGGGCATGCGCGTGGCTACCAAGGCGGACGGTGAAGCGACGCTGCAATTTCTTGATGATCAAATCATTCATCTCGATTCCAATTCGGTGTACTGGATCAAGAACTATCACTACGACCCGGATAAACCCAAAGAAAATCGCTCCAATGCAGAATTGCTCAAAGGGGGGATGCGTTTTATTTCCGGCAGCATGTCTAAAGAAAGCCCAGAAGCGATACGGATCGATACTCCCGTCGCCACCATCGGGATTCGTGGTACCGAATTCACAGCCAACTTAAACAACGGTTTGTATGTGGAGGTCATCAGTGGCGCGGTCACGGCCACGGCGGCTGGCCAAACGGTAACCGCACTTGCCGGTCAAGCCATCACTGTAAGTAAATCCGGCAACCCACCCAGCGTAGGACCAGCGGCAGGTCCAGCGGGTTCAGCAGGCTCGGCAGGCTCGGCAGGCTCAGCGGGCTCGGCAAGTTCGGCGGGTTCGGCGGGCTCGGCAGGTTCATCTGCCACCGCTGGAGCCTCAACTCCCGCTGGTATCGCCAAGGCAGGAACGGCCGCTGCCGGGGCTAGCAGCGCTGGCATGAGCACCACAACGCTTGTAGCAGCGGGAGCAGCGGGAGTGGCAGGAGTGGCAGCGGCTGGCGCTGCCGTAGTTAAGCAAACCCAACAAGAAGAGCCAAAGGCGTCACCTTGATCATCATTCCCGCAAAGGCAGGAATCCAAGAGCCCTTGCGCATCGTCGCCTCTGGACTCCCGCCTACGCGGGAGTGACGATCAAATATTTCAGGGGGCATCGTCGCCTCTGGACTCCCGCCTACACGGGAGTGACGATGGAGAAGCTGCGCTACCTATTTTTACTGTCATTCCTGCAAAAGCGGGAATCCAGGAATCCCCGCATCGGGAGTGACAGTCGAAATTCTGGACTCCCGCCTACGCGGGAGTGACGATGGAGAAGCTGCCCTACCTATTTTTACTGTCATTCCCGCGAAAGCGGGAATCCAGGAACCCTCGCATCGGGAGTGACAGTCGAAATTCTGGACTCCCGCCTACGCGGGAGTGACGATGGAGAAGCTGCGCTACCTATTTTTACTGTCATTCCCGCAAAAGCGGGAATCCAGGAACCCCCGCATCGGGAGTGACAGTCGAAATTCTGGACTCCCGCCTACGCGGGAGTGACGATCAAATGCCATTCCTACGAAAACAAGAATCCAGTACCTGTGATATCTGCCTAGATCCTCGCTTACACGGGGATGACAGCAAATAAAAGAGGAAATTAGAGAGGGATTTTCATTCCTTGAGCTAACTACAACTCATTAAGGAACTCTATAGCACCTCTAGCGTGATTTACTGCTAACCTATAATATTGTCCGTATTGTCTATACTGCCTATTCCTGTTTTGGAGGAGCTTTTTATGCGGACTATTCCTGCCAGCGAGATGAAACAGCGATTCGGTGCCTGCATTGAGGCCGCTCAGGCCGAACCAATCCTGATTGAGCGTTCCGGTCGTCCGTCAGTGGTGGTGGTATCGGTGGGGGAGTATCAACGCCTGCAACGGATTGAGGAGGCTCATTGGGGGGCCTTGGCGCAACAGGCGAGCGAAGAGGGGTTACTGTCCGACGAGGAGTCTGCCACTTGGCAGAATGCGATGCGGGAACGCTTGAATGCGGACACTTAGGCCAAGCCGGGCGGCAGCGAAGTTCGTTGCGGAGTTGCCGCTTAAGCCGTTTCGCCAGATCTGGCTGAAGATATTGGGCTTGTTAGCAGACCCTTACCCGCACGATTCAGCTCAGTTGGTCGGCTACGACTTCCATCGTGTGGATGTAGGCGAGTATCGCATCGTGTATCGGGCAACCGAGACCGAAATCGAGTTACTGCTGGTCGGTAAGCGTAACGATGACGAAATCTATAAGCAGCTCAAGCGCAAGAGGTAACGAGCAAGGTCTCGGGGATCAAGTCACACCACCTTACTTGCTCTCTAAATTGAACACGCCATCCCAATCTGGGAGCGGTGGTTCGAGCCGTAACGCAGCCACGCGATCCCAATACACGCGGTATAACAAGCAACTCGGTTGCCGTTCGCGCAAACGCTCGAATCCCGCTTGCGCCCGACCCCAGTCCTGTTGCCGATAAGCATTCAACGCCGCCTCGTATTCGAGCAATTCCGCGTTTTGCTCCGCATTCAGCTCACCGGCTAGACCCAAGGGTTCGAAAATCGCCACCGGTTGAGCTCGCCCCTTGACCCGCACCCGATCCAGTTCACGGCACACATATTCGGGCGCCAATGCATGGGTATATTCGCTGATAACAATGGTGGTTCCGTATTGTTTGGCGACCCCCTCTAGGCGAGAGGCCAGATTGACCGCATCGCCCAGCACCGTGTAGGACATGCGGAATTCTGATCCCATGTTGCCCACACTCATCATGCCGCTGTTGATCCCGATACGAATCCATAGCGAAGGCCAGCCCCTGGCATGGAAATCATCGTCCAGTGCCCGTAATCCTCGCGCCATCCCCAGCGCTGCCGCTACCGCGTGCCGCGCATGTTCAGCATCGCTCAGCGGTGCGCCCCAAAATGCCATGATGGCATCGCCGATGTATTTGTCGATGGTACCGCGATGCTCGTGGATGATCCGTGTCAGCGGAGTCAGATAGCACTGCATCAACTGCGTCAACTGGCGCGGCTCGAACTGTTCGGAGAGTGTGGTGAATCCCGCGATGTCGCTAAATAGCACCGTCATCTGTCGGCTTTCTCCTTCTAGAGAGTAGCGCTCGCCGCGCTGACTCATTTCCTCCACGATCTCACGCGGTACGTATTGACCGAACAGACGGGTGATCCACCGTTCCTTCCGGGATTTGATGAAAAAGTTATAACTGGTCAGTAATACATACAAAATCATCAGTAAAACCAGCGGTGCCGCCAGCGGTGCAACCAGATCCTGTACTTGCCACAGATACGCGTTGACACCCAGTAGCATCCCGCCCACTGCCCAGGTCAAGAGCAACGCCCACAGGGGTGATAACCAACTGATCAGTACGCCCAGCAAGCCAACAATCAGCAATTGCGTGATTTCCAGTCCCGCCGCATAAGCCGGTCGGACCCGGAAATTGTGATCTAGGATGCCGGTAATCAGATTGGCGTTAATCTCGACACCAGGATAAACGTTTTGCACCGGTGTGGCGCGCAGATCCAACAAGGCGGCAGCCGTGGTTCCTACCAAAACGATGGCCCCTTCCAGTAGACTCGGATCGGCGGTTCCCTCCAGCACCTCGACCGCCGAAACATAAGGAAAGCTACCCTGGCGACCGCGATAGGGCACCAATACCGCACCCAATTCATCGACCGGTATGCTAAAACCGCCCAATTGCAGCGCCTCTAAACGTCGGTTGTGCGCATCCGTGCCGTAACCGGTGGCCATGACCAGTTCTACCGGTGAATCATCCAGCAGGGTACGGACCATCGCCAAAGCGATCTGGGGATAGAGATAATCGTGATAACGCGCCAGTAGCGGTATCCGCCGAAATACCCCATCCTGGTCTACCAGTGGGCTATTAAAAAAGCCGCCAGAACGCGCATTGTCCTGTAATAAAGGTAAATTGGCGCCATAACCAACCGCTTCGATTAAAGCGGTATCGTTCGCACCCAGATCCCGAATCGAGGCTACCGGGCCGGGTAGGCGTCCGAACTGAATCCCGGCATCGCGTGACAT
>JACSSB010000395.1 GCA_014879435.1 Phycisphaerales bacterium | reverse complement strand
CACATCACCGACTACTCCAATGCTTCGCGTACCTTGCTCTATAACATCCGCGATCTGGCTTGGGATGCAGAGCTATTGGAGCTATTGACTATCCCCACCGCCATGCTGCCAGAGGTACGCCCGTCCTCCCAGGTCTACGGCTACACCAATCCGCAGATGTTCTTCGGTACGCGTGGCATCCCGGTCGCAGGAATCGCTGGCGACCAACAAGCGGCCTTGTTCGGCCAAGCCTGCCACAAACCCGGTATGGCCAAAAACACCTATGGCACGGGTTCCTTCGTGTTGATGAACACCGGCACTGAAGCGGTGAAGAGTCGGGAAAATCTGCTCACCACCATTGCCTGGGGTGTCGGCGACGAACCCGTGGAGTACGCGCTGGAAGGGGCCATTTTCGTCACCGGTTCGGCTGTGCAATGGCTGCGCGATGGCATCGGCATGATCGAGAAAGCCTCCGAGACACGGGATCTGGCTCGCTCGATACCTGAGAACGAAGGCGTTTATTTTGTGCCTGCTTTGGTCGGCTTGGGCGCTCCGCATTGGGACCCCTATGCGCGTGGACTGTTGATCGGCATCACCCGAGGAACCGGGAAAGGCCATGTGGCGCGGGCAGTTTTGGAAAGCATGGCCTATCAAACGCGAGACGTGATTGATGCGATGCAGCGCGATTCGGGCATCACTCTCAAAGATCTGCGCTGCGACGGTGGCGCTTCGGTGAACGATGTCCTGATGCAATTTCAATCCGACATTCTTGGGGTCCAGGTCGAGGTGCCCAGCATCGTGGAAACCACCGCCTTGGGAGCAGCTTATTTGGCTGGTTTGGCCGTTGGTTTTTGGCAGAGCAAGGCCGAAATCGCCGAGAAATGGGCTTTGGATAACCGTTATCACCCGAGCTTCGATGAGGCCAAACGTGAGCGCCTACTCAAGCGTTGGCACAAGGCAGTGAATCTAGCCAAGGGTTGGGCTTTAGACGATGAGTAGAATCGCCATGAAAGACACCGGTTATTACGAGCTTCCCATCGACCTTTCACCTGGAGATCGAGGATGAAATTGCGTGAGAGCAACATCGCCAAGCTATCTCAGGGCGTTTACGACGTCCTGATCATCGGCGGTGGCATTAACGGGGCTGTATCCGCCGCCGCCTTGTCTGGTAAGGGGGCGCGGGTTGCCCTGATCGACAAGCGAGACTTTGCCGGTTTCACCAGCCAGCAGTCCTCCAATCTAGCTTGGGGCGGCATCAAGTACCTGGAAAGCCACGACTACGCGCTGGTGCGTAAGCTGTGTTTGAGCCGCAACGAGCTGATCCGCAGCTATCCGAGTCGAGTAAAGGAAATCCGTTTCTTCGCCACGATTGATAAAGGTTTTCGCTATCCACCCTGGTTTCTGTGGTTAGGTACTTGGGTGTATTGGTTGTTCGGAAACGGTTTTACCCGCAAGCCACGGTTTCTCACTAAGGCGCAAATCCAGCATGAAGAACCGGTGGTGGAAACGAACAAGGCCCGTGGTGGATTCGAATACTCGGATGCCTATTTGCACGACAACGACTCGCGTTTTGTCTACCAGTTCGTGCATTCGGCCATGGAACGGGGCTGCATTGCCGCCAACTATGTGGAATCCCTCGGTGCTCAACGCCACGATGGGATCTGGACGACCCAGGCTCGCGATACTGAGACCGGTGAGACCTTCACGATCCGCTCCAAGGTATTGATCAATGCGAGTGGACCCTTCGTCGATGATCATAATGCGCTGACCGGAGAGGAGACAGAACACCAGCATCTGTTTTCCAAGGGCATTCACCTGATCGTTCCACAGATCACGCCGAACCGGCGCATCCTCACCTTTTTCGCCGACGATGGCCGCCTGTTCTTCGTCATCCCGATGGGGGTACGCACCTGCGTCGGTACTACCGATACTTCCGTTGAGAGTCCCTACACCGAGGTGACGGATGCGGATCGGGATTTCGTCCTCAGCAATATCAACAAGCGCTTGAAACTGGAACGGCCACTCACCCGCGAGGACATCATTGCCGAGCGTTGCGGAGTGCGTCCGCTGGTGGTGGGCAAGCAGGGCGATGACAAGGAAGGGCGGGATTGGATGCAGCTCTCGCGCAAGCATGCAATCGATACCGATCACCGCAACGCCCATCTCTCTATCTACGGCGGCAAGCTCACCGACTGCGTCAATGTAGGCAACGAAGTGTCCGACCTCGTTGCTGATCTTGGCATCGCCTTGCCCTACCGTGACTATCGCTGGTACGGAGAACCGCACCCATCGGTGTACGAGGAGTACATGCACCAGGCGCGGCTCATGGATCTGGATGGCTACACCTCCGCGGATTCCATCGAGAAGCTATCCAGCCGTCTGTGGCGGCGCTATGACCAGCAAGCCTTCGAACTGCTGGCCGCCATCCGCGAAGATCCGCGTGAAGCGGAGGTGCTGATTAAGGGGACCGACTATCTGCGTTGTGAGATCGAACTGGCCAAGCATCAGGAGATGATCGTGAAGCTGGAAGACTTCCTGCGCCGTCGCTCCAAGATCGCGCTGGTGGTGCCACGTCAGACCATTCGTGATGCGGAGGGGTTGATGGAGGCGTGCCAGATCCTGTTCGAGGATCAGGCGCAAGCGCGTTACGAGGAATATTTCGGCCAGCCGGGCGCGGTCATGCCAGCGCAATCGTTGCCGACCGCGACTACCGTGCTAGAGCAGGAATGATGTAAGTCATTCTTGCACCAAAGGAGAAAACAATAATGACACCTTTTTTCGGCGAAGTGATCGGTACTGCTTTCTTAATACTTCTGGGCGATGGTGTGGTCGCCAATGTGGTACTCCGGGACACCAAGGGCAACGGTTCGGGCTGGATCGTCATCGCCTGGGGCTGGGGAATGGCGGTGTTCGTGGGGGTATTTGTGGTGGCGGCCTCCAGTGGCGCGCATCTCAACCCAGCCGTCTCCATCGGTTTGGCGGTGGCTGGTAAATTCGCTTGGGCCAAAGTCCCTTTGTACATACTGGCGCAATTTATCGGCGCCATGCTCGGTGCGGCCCTGGTTTGGTTGTTGTACCGCCCCCATTTTGCGAGGACCGAAGATCTGGATCTCAAGTTGGCTTGCTTCTGCACAGGTCCAGCGGTGCGGGATATGCCTGCCAATCTGTTCTCGGAGATCCTTGGTACTTTCGTCCTGGTGTTCGCGGTTCTGTTTCTGGCGGCAGCGGTATACGGTCTCGGTGCGCTTGATGCGCTGCCGGTGGGATTGCTGGTGCTGGCTATCGGTTTGAGCTTGGGTGGTACCACCGGCTATGCCATCAACCCCGCTCGTGATTTGGGACCGAGGTTGGTGCATGCCTTGCTACCCATGCCGGGCGGCAAGCGTGACAGCGATTGGAGCTATGCCTGGATTCCCGTGGTCGGACCAGTGCTTGGGGCGGTGCTGGCGGGATTGGTGTATCTGTTATTGCAAAATCCGAGCAGTGTGCCTGTCCAGTGATTGCTTGGTGATCTGCTCGTCCTCCTCGCTCACTGGGCTTGGCATACAATGTGTGAGTCAACCATGAGCGAGGAATTCCTATGGCTTCTGCCAACCTGCTAGCACTGATCGACGATATCACCACTGTCCTTGACGATATCGCGATGATGACCAAAGTGGCCGCACGCAAGACGGCGGGTGTTTTGGGTGATGATCTGGCGCTGAATGCGCAGCAGGTGACGGGTGTCAGGGCGCAGCGCGAATTGCCGGTGGTCTGGGCCGTAGCGCTGGGTTCGCTGAAGAATAAGGCCATCTTGGTTCCAGCCGCGCTACTGATCAGCGTGATTGCCCCTTGGTTGATTACACCGCTGCTGATGCTGGGTGGTGCATTCCTGTGTTTCGAGGGTGCAGAAAAAATACTGCACAAATTCCTGCATGCAAAAGAGCACGAAGAGGAACATCAGACAATCAGCAGTGCATTACAGAATCCTGAGATCGATTTCCTCGCCTTGGAGCGTGAGAAGATCAAGGGAGCGGTGCGCACTGATTTTATTCTGTCGGCTGAGATCATCGTGATTACCCTGGGCACGGTGGCGACTGTCAGCTTCCCGATTCAAGTGACGGTCATGGTCGGTGTTGCGTTACTGATGACAGTTGGGGTGTACGGATTGGTAGCTGGCATCGTCAAGCTGGACGATGCCGGTTTATGGCTGAGTCAACGTGAAGGTGATGGTAGCGGGGCTGCATTACAACGCGCTCTGGGTCGCGGGGTGCTCTGGGTCGCGCCTTGGCTTATGAAAACCTTATCCGTGGTCGGCACGATTGCGATGTTTTTGGTTGGTGGCGGAATTCTGGTTCATGGCATACCTTGGCTGGCGCATCTGATTCATGGCATCGAAGAGCGTGCAAGTTCCATCCCGGCGGTGGGCGATATTCTGGCTGGATTGACCCCAATGGTGCTCAATGGCGTGCTCGGCGTGGTCGCTGGACTGATTGTTGTGGCGCTGTTCAGTCTCGTGCAGCGCTTGCGCGGTGCTAAAGGTCATGATTGATGCGATGGATGCGGAGTTGTGAGTCAAGCGGCTTCCAGATTGATATGTATCCGACAGCCGAGCGCCGCTCCGAGTTAAGGTGCGCGGCGGGTGTTTAAGGCCTGCTTGAGTGCCCTTAAATCGCGAGTTCCGAACAACTGGTTGCGCCCGACCGTCTGTACTGGGGCGATCTGGCCGCGCTGTACGTAGCGCCGAAAATTGGGCACCGACATTTCCAGATACTGCGCCGCTTCCGCCACCGTGAAGGTCTCCCCGGCCAAGTGGCCGAATATATCCTCGTAGCTGAAGTCCTCCTCCCGGAATGCTCGGCTTTCGAGCAGCAGAAAAAACTTCCTGCGTTCGGTCGCCGACAAGGCTTGCAGATCCTCGAACAGCTCTTGGGCGGTCGTGGCGCGGCTCATGGTCGTCCTTCAGTGCGATAAATTTCTCATTAAGATGACAAACATAAAATCTACTACTATAAGAATAAGATAATAATAATCTGATAGTTATTGATGAAGTGGTGTCTTTTTTAATAGTTGAGTCGTCTTCAGAATTTGACATTAAATAGTTACGCTTCACCTTAGCGATTACGTTCAATCCACCAGCAAGGCAAGCTCGTGGCCCTTCAAGAAGCCGAGGTCATCATCCCGATGACCG
>JACSSB010000394.1 GCA_014879435.1 Phycisphaerales bacterium | reverse complement strand
GTGCATCGCGGCATGCTGGCCGCCGAGCTGGGTTTGGACGAGGCCAGCGAGGTGTTCGAGGTGGACGGCATGATGGCGTTGCGCGACCTGTTTCAGATCGTTGCTATCAGCCGACCCGATCTGCATGATCCCTCGCATCATCCATTCGATCATCCCAAACTGAGCGATAAGCGCAATATCTTTCACGTCATCCGTGAGACCGGACCGATCCTGCTACAGCATCCCTACGAATCGTTTGCGACTTCGGTGGAGCGATTTTTGAAAGAAGCCAGTTTCGATCCGAAAGTGCTGGCGATCAAAATGACCCTGTACCGGACCTCATCGGATTCCAAGATCATCGAGTATTTGATCAACGCTGCACGGCACGATAAGCAAGTGACGGTGGTGGTGGAGTTAAAGGCACGTTTTGACGAGGCAGCCAACATCCGCTGGGCCAATCGGCTGGAGGAGGCTGGAATTCACGTGACCTACGGGGTGCTGGGGCTGAAAACGCACAGCAAAGTGATTCTGGTGGTGCGGCACGACTATAACGGTTTGCGCCGTTACGCTCATATCGGTACGGGCAATTATCACGCCGATACTGCTCGGTTGTATTCCGATCTCGGTCTGCTGACCTGCGATCCGCTCATCGGCAAGGATCTGACCGAGTTATTTAATTATCTGACCACCGGCTATGTCCCCAAGCGTATTTATCACAAGTTGCTGCCAGCGCCAAAAGTGCTCAAGCCAGCGCTGTTGGCCAAGATCGAGCGAGAGATCGATCACGCCAAAGCCGGTCGGTCGGCGCGCATCCAGTTCAAAATGAATGCGCTGGAAGATCGGGATATCACGGCGGCTTTGTATCGCGCATCCCAATCCGGTGTACAGGTAGATTTGATCATCCGCGATACCTGTCGGCTGCGTCCTGGAGTTCCTGGCCTATCCGAGAATGTGCGAGTGATCAGCATCATTGGCCGGTTTTTGGAGCACACCCGGATTTACTACTTTTTAAACGGAGGCGCTGAGGAGTATTTCATCGGTTCGGCCGATTGCATGAAGCGTAATCTGGAAAGTCGGGTCGAAGTCGTAGTCCCAGTCGAAGCCCCAGAGCCACGGCGCGATCTGCGACAGATTCTGGATATACAGCTCGATGACCGGCGTGGTGCCTGGGACATGCAGCCAGATGGAAGCTACGTCCAGCGCATGCCCAGCGAAGGAGAGAATCCTCGCAGTTCCCAGCAGATTTTGATCGATCTGGCCGAGCGGCGACAGAAAGAGGCCCAGCGTTTAAAGAAGCGCAAACCCAAAGGTATCGCTCGGCGGTTGATCCTATGAAAATCAGGGCTTTGTAGCCTCTGGAAATTTTTCTATCAGATCAAAAACGCACAACTCTGTCAGGATCATCATGAGCTGCGAACACATTGCGTTTGTCAAAGCCAGCCCGATTACTCTGAGCGTTGAGACCACCAGCGAGCAGGCTTTCGTCACTATCATCGCTGCCAGCCTGAAGCATGCCGAGGCCAATCGGGCGGCGGTGTTGGACGCGCAGATCGAGGGTGTCCATCAGATGCGGGTGGCGTTTCGACGGTTACGCTCGGGGCTCAAGATTTTTCGGCCACTGATCCCGCGTGAGGCCAGTACCGAACTGGTAGCGAATATCCGCTGGTTAAACAGTTTTCTAGGGCCAGCCCGTGACTGGGATGTGTTTATGGAAGAGGGAATGGTGCCGGTATTCGCCCATTTTCCCCGCAAACGTAGTTTGAGCCTGTTTCGGGCCAAGGCCGAGATCCTTCGTCAAAACCATCGGCAAAGCTTGCGCACGGAGCTGGGCAACTCGCGCTATCTGCTGCTGTTGCAGCAATGCACCGACTTCTTGGAACACCGCCCCTGGCGGGAGAGTCTGGTTGGCCGACAACGAGAGCGGCTGGATGCGCCTGTGCTGGTGTTTACGACCCCGCTGCTGGAAGAAGACCATCGGCGTGTTCTGAAGCGAGGCGAACGCTTCGCCCAACTCGTCGCTGAGGAACGGCATGCATTGCGGATTCGCATCAAGGAGCTGCGCTATGCCCAGGATTTCTTCGCCAGCCTGTATCCGCCAGCGCCGGTCAAATCCTATCTTGATGCGTTGGCCAAGTTGCAAGATTGTTTGGGGATCATGAATGACGTCGCGGTTGCTCGGCGATTGCTGGATGAGGCGCGATTGACTACAGCCTCCGCCGCCCGGCAGGTGATCGAGGGTTGGTACGGTTGTCGGCTGGATGCCCAAGAATCTCTATTCGATGGACTCTGGCAGAGGTTCATGGAGTGTGAGCGGCCATGGAAAAAGTAAAAAGATAGGTAGTCGGCTACTTATCCGTGTGGCGGCGCAGTGACTTGCCGCTGACAAAGTATTTCAACAATCCATTCGCTCTTTATTCGTTCTTTATGGGAGAAGCAACCATGTCTGGGTCAACCTTGACGCGGCAATTGGCCGAACTGATCACGACCAAGCCTATCACGGCTACCGACCTGAGGCAGGCGGCGTTGCTGACCTTGGATGCAGTGGCCAATGCTCTGGCGGCACGAACGACTGAACCGGGTGCCATCCTATTGCGCTGGGCGGGTGAAACCGCAGTAACCGACGCCGCACGTCGTGCATTCCTGCTGGGATCGCTGACCCATATCCTGGAAACCGACGATCTGCATCGGGCCTCGGTGGTGCATCCGGGTTGTGTGGTAGTGCCAGCGGCTTGGGCTTTGGCAGCGAAGGAAGGCATCTGCGGTCATCGTATGCTCAAAGCGGTGTTGTGGGGATTTGAGGCCGCGACTCGGGTAGGGATGGCCGTCGGCCCGATCCACTATCGGCTCTGGCACAACACCGCGACCTGTGGCCCCTATGGTTCGGCCATGGCGACGGCGGCGCTGCTAGAACTGGAGCTTCCCGCCATAGTCCATGCGCTGGGCAATGCTGGAGCGCAATCCTTCGGGCTGTGGCAGTTTCTGGAAACTGGGGCGATGACCAAACACCTGCACGCCGGGCGGGCGGCAGAAGCGGGATTATTGGCAGCAGAATTGGCCCGATTTGGCTTTACTGGTCCGCCCGCCATGCTGGAAGGTGCAAAGGGCTGGTTCGCTGCAACCTGTCCTGATGCCGATCCTGCGGCTGTGACCCGTGATCCAGATGCTCCCTGGCAATTGTTGCTGACCTCGATCAAACCCTGGCCATCCTGCCGTCATACCCATCCGGCTATCGATGCGGCCTGTGCGTTACGCGAAAGTGGCATGATTGATGCTGTCGAACAAGTGGAAGTGGAGACTTATCCGGCGGCTTTGGAAGTGTGCAACCGGCCACTACCGCAGAGCGACTATGAGGCCAAATTCTCCCTGCAACACTGTGTAGCGGCGGCGCTAGCGCGAGATACGGTCGATTTTGCCGCCTTTGCTGAAGCGGCGCGGGCCGAGCTGGCGGGATTGCGTGCGCGGGTGAAGCTGCGAGTGGCGGAGCCTTATGCTTCCGCTTATCCAAAGGCTTGGGGAAGCGCGGTGACGCTGCAGTTGCATGGCGGAGCACGGGTTACTGTCCAGCGAACACATGCTAAGGGCGACCCTGAATCACCTTTGACACTCCTCGAATTGATCGCAAAAGCACGGATGCTCATGATTCATGGCGGTATCCATGAGCCAGATCGTCTCATTGATGCAGTATTAGCGTTATCTGATGATGCGTTATTGCCAAATTTGTTTTAAATTTGGGCACATATTTCAGATGCGAAACAAAAATCAGAGCATAACCGTTTGTTTTCCAATCAGAATGTTGCTTTTTGCCGAAAAGCAACGAAAAGTAGTATGTTTGCTCTAAATTTTTGGGTAGAATAATCACCGTGCGGCGGGCATTTTGCTTCTCCTCAGTCCGCCACACATCCTCCTTTGGTGGTTTTTGGCCGGACACCCTGTCCGGCCTTTTTTTTTGCAAGTCCTGAATCTGAAGTCCTGGAACGCATGATCGGATTCCATCGTCCTCCGCCCAAGCCTTCCAGTTGCGAGCTGTGTGGCCGGACCCTGTCCGCGTTGACCCGCCATCATTTGATTCCACGTGCTCGTCACGGCAAGAAGCGCAATCGACGCTTGTTTGATCGCGATGAGGTCCATAGCCGCATTCTGTGGATCTGTCGGCCCTGCCACGATCATCTTCACGAAGTGCTCAGCGAAAAGGAAATGGAAGTCGATTATCACAGTCGCGAGGCATTGTTGGCGCATCCGGTAATCCATCGCTTTGTGAGCTGGATCGCCAGTAAGCCAGAGGGTTTCAAACCCACGGGCCGGAGTACGAAGCGTTAGGGCGGAATAAAAAACTGCTCGTGTCAAGCCATTTGTGCAAATCGCACGAGGTCTAAAACTCTATATGGGACGCAAGGTTAGCTCTGTTTGGGGCCGCTTGAAGCGACTCGGGCATCGTGGACTAGGTGCCACATAAGAGCGACAGGAGAGAAAGCCGGAGCGCGTTGCATCGGGCACGTTTCCCAACAGCAGACCGACTTGCGTTCCCATATTAGTCCAACTGACCGACTCCCAGAACGATGAAAGCGCAGCCCGTAGGCTGCGCTTTCATCGTGAGCGGCTGGTGAGTGCGTCTGCATCGTCAGCCCGATTGGGGCGGTGCGGCCTTGCCCCTGCCTCCCTTCCTGAATCCCCGATCCGCTGCCATGAACGCCTCTAGCATGTGCGGGATCAGCGTCGTTGCATCGACCGCCTCGCCATACGCCTGCGAGTGCAGCGCGGCGTAGCGGTCGAGGTCGGCTTTCAGGCTGACCGGGCACGCAAAGGTCAGCTTGACGCTTTCGGTCTTGGGCAGAGGCCCAAGCCGCAGCTTCTTGGTGGTGTTCATTTCGCAACTCCACGGTTGAAGAACAACGGCTGGTAGGGACGCAACACAAGATCGCGGTTGACGATGATCCGCACCGGCAGGCCCGGCCGCTCGGTCAGCGTCGGCTGGATGTTCATGTTGCGCCGGGTCATCTCCTGGCCGACCTGGTTGATGCTGTCCTGCGCGCTGTCGCGCCCAGCGATCACGATGCGGTTGCCATCCTGCCGGTTTTCCGGCGCGGCCAACTCGGCACCCACGCCCAGCAGGGTCGTCAGCGCCGCACCCGCGAAGACGCGATCCCAATGCCAATCGACGCCATCCTCCAGGCCGGAATAGCCGGCAGGGTCAGTGCCCGCCAGGTTGTCGAGCTTCAGCGATGACGTGTCCGGCAGGATGACGCGGTTCCACACCACCTGC
>JACSSB010000202.1 GCA_014879435.1 Phycisphaerales bacterium | reverse complement strand
TTGCTGATTCAAGAGCAAGGCAGCTTCGCCGCAGGCGGTAAGGTGGCCACTGCACCCGGCACTTTTGATCCGCGCAAACCGCTGGAACCTGCCGGGCAGAGCTACCACGGCGATCACGTCTATGCCTTCTATCAAACTCCGGTCAACGCCCGCAAACTGCCCATCATCATGTGGCATGGTGCGGGTCAATTCTCCAAGACCTGGGAAACCACGGCCGATGGCCGAGAGGGCTTTCAGAATATCTTTCTGCGCCGCCGCTTTGGGGTAGTCCTGATCGATCAGCCACGACGTGGCGATGCTGGGCGTAGCATGGTCGAAACTACCCTCAAACCCACCCCGGACGAGCAACTCTGGTTCAACCAATTCCGCGTTGGACTATGGCCTCAGTATTTTGATGGCGTGCAATTCGACCGCAGCCCGGAAACGCTGAACCAGTATTTCCGAGCGATGACGCCGAACACCGGGCCATTCGACATGAATGTCGTATCCGATGGCGTCTCTGCGGTATTCGACCGCATCGGCCCTGGCATCCTATTCACCCACTCGCAGGGAGGTGGCCCCGGTTGGTTGACCGCCATCAAGAATCCGAAGGTCAAGGCCATCGTTTCATTCGAACCGGGCAGCGGTTTCATCTTCCCAGAGGCTGAAGTACCTGCACCCATTCCGAATGCGTTCGATACCGTGCGGGGTGAAGCCGTACCGCTGGCGCAATTCACAGCACTCACGCGGATTCCGATCCTGATCTTCTACGGCGACAACATTCCCGAACAGCGCATCGACCTGCCCGCTCAAGACAGTTGGCGCGCACGGCTACAGATGGCCCGCCTGTGGCGCGATACGGTGAATCGTCATGGTGGCGACGTGACGGTGGTGCATTTGCCAGAAGTGGGCATCAAGGGCAACACGCACTTCCCTATGTCGGACCTGAACAACGTCCAGATTGCCGACTTGGTATCGAAGTTTCTGGCTGACAAAAAACTCGACTGATAAATCCATTGAAAAAACTTGACATGACGACACCCCCCACCGACTCGATCAGTCGCCGCCAGTTTCTGGCTACTGCCGCCACTACTCTAGGCGCTGCCGCCACTCTAGGTGTTGCTCCTTGGTTAGTTGCCGAAGCCCAGACAGCCGACACGCCCCGCACCACAGCAGACAAACCCACATCTGCCCTCCGCCGACGCTTGGGGCCTTTCGAAGTATTTCCTATCGGCCTGGGGGTTCAGTGGCATCCCGGCCACAACTCGCAAGCAGTAGCTGACCTGTATTCCAGCAGCACTAGCCGCCAAGAGGGCATCGCGCTCATTCGGCGTGCGGTGGAGCTGGGCGTCACCCTGTTTGATACGGCAGAAGTGTATGGCCCATTCCTATCAGAGGAACTCTTGGGCGAAGCGTTACAAGGGGGTCTGCGTGATCGGGTCGTGGTGTCCACCAAGTTTGGCTTCGACATCGATCCGGTCACGGGTCAGCGGCGTGGGAACCTAAACAGCCGCCCCGAACACATTCGGCAAGTCGTTGAGGCCCAGCTACGGCGTCTGCGCACTGATCGCATCGACTTGCTCTACCAGCATCGCGTCGATCCCAATGTGCCGATTGAGGACGTGGCTGGCACGATCAAGGAACTGGTTCAACAAGGCAAGGTGCTCCACTACGGTTTATCCGAGCCGGGACCTCAGACCATTCGCCGCGCATACAAAGAATATCCCGTGGCGGTAATCGAGAACGAATACTCGATGCTGTATCGCGGCCCTGAAACCCAGATTCTGCCGCTGTGCGAGGAGCTGGGCATCGGCTTCGTCCCCTGGAGCCCGCTGGGTATGGGTTTCCTGACTGGCACCATCAGCGCCACCAGCCGCTTCGAAAAGCAGGACTTTCGCGCCAGTGTCCCACGCTTCGCACCCGACACATTGCCCGCCAACATGGCGCTGGTGGAGTTGGTTAAGACCTGGGCAACCCGCAAGCACATCACACCGGCCCAGCTTGCACTGGCCTGGCTGACGGCCCAGAAACCGTGGATCGTGCCCATTCCAGGCACCACGAACATGGCGCATTTGGAAGAGAACGTCGCCGCCGCCTCGATTACTTTCAGTGCTTCTGAATTGAAAGAGTTGAACGCGGCCATCGCCGCCATCCCCATCCAGGGCGCTCGCCTGCCACCCGCCGTTCTATCGGCCACAGGTGTCGAAGCAGCACCGAAGCAGTGATGCGCTAGACAACAAAATTCATCTCACTTACACCCAGGAATAATGACATGAGACACAATATATTAAAGGCCAGCCTCATGGCGGCTGTGATCGGAGCCTCAGGCGGTGAATCCCTAGGCGCAGACTACAAAAAAAATCCGTTTACCTTGGTTTACGATGGCGCGATCACGCAGAACGAGCCGGGTAAGGTCAACATCCATCCAGTGAAGTACAAACTCAACGGCCTGGATATTGCCGCCAACGTCTATACCCCGGCCAACTACGACCCCAAAAAGAAATATCCCGCAATCGTTGTGGCGCACCCGAACGGTGGCGTCAAAGAGCAGGTCGCCGGTTTGTATGCCCAACGCTTGGCTGAACAAGGCTACATCACGATCACTGCTGATGCGGCGTATCAGGGTGCGAGTGGTGGCCAACCGCGTAGCGTAGACAAGCCCGCATACCGCATCGAGGACATCCACGGCATGGCGGACTTCATTACCCAATACGCTGGAGTTGACCCGCAACGTTTGGGTTTGCTCGGCATTTGTGGCGGTGGCGGTTACTCATTGGCAGCGGCGCAAACCGATAAACGGTTCAAGTCGATTGCGACGTTGAGCATGTTCAATTCTGGCCGAGTGCGTCGCAACGGCTATGTGGATTCGCAATTGAATACGATCCAGGAACGCTTGCAGCAGGCTTCGGATGCCCGCGCCCAGGAAGCAGCCGGTGGGGAAGTGCGCTATTCAGGGGATGCCAATTTGAGCGATGAGCAGATCGCCGCCTTACCCTTCGATCTTTATCGGCAGGGCTACGAGTACTACTGGAAGACGCACGCCCATCCTAATTCGACCTTCAAGTACACCACCAGCAGTTTGCTGGATCTGATGCGCTTCGATGCCACTGACCAGATCGAGCTGATCAATAAACCGTTACTGATGATTGCAGGCAGTAAAGCCGATAGCCTGTACATGAGCGAGGACGCATTCGCCAAGGCCACTGGCACGAAGGATAAGGAGTTGTTCAAGATTGAAGGTGCCACTCATATCGAAACCTATTGGGTTCCGAAATATGTAGACATTGCAATGGAGCAGTTGACAGCGTTCTACGCCAAGACTCTGTGAAAACCTACTATGGGCTTCGGATTTTATAGCAACCCTCTTTGGGTTGCGGAATGAAGCACCATACACTCTCCATCGTCATTCCCGCGAATGCGGGAATCTAGTGCCTTTGATGTCCGCCTGCGCGGGGATGACGGCAAACACAACTCATTAAGGAGCACTACAACTGAGCCACGAAACCAGTGGCTCAGTGTAGTCTCTAAGCAGGGACTTGCTTCTAATCGTTCCTGGTCTTTAAGCGACTGATCTTGGATAGACTTTGTATCGAGGTGCTACGGTCGCCAGGAACCAGGGTGAAACGCTCACCAACAACAATACTTCCTGTTTCGGCAACGGAAAGATAAAAACCGCTATAGCCGGTCTGCGCCATCTTTTTAGCAGCTAGCCGGTCATTCATGATGGCATTGAACTTGAAGCAAGGCTGTCTGGGTTGAGTGACCCGCAATACACAATTTGCAAAATGCAGCTCATCCCCTACGTAGACATCTTGCTCCAGCAGTCCCGATAGCGTGAGATTCTCTCCCAAATGCCCATACGAAAGGGGTGCTTCCACCCCATTTTCCGCTGCCTGTCGCTCCCAATACGCATAGTGCTCGGAAGGATAAGCATAGATAGCCTTGGATAAGCCCCCATGCACGCTCAGGTCGGCTTGCTCATCGCCTGCCAAACCGAGCTTGGTGACTTCCACCGCGTGGGAAACGGCTTTTTTAACAATAGCGGACAGCACTTTTTGGCCTTGAATCATCAAAGGCTGACAGCTACCAATTTGCACGCTGATGAGTTGTAAAGCCGATTTCATCTTCTTTTACTGAGGCCGATCATCCGCATCCCGGCCAACAACACGCTGAGCGGGATGCGAGCGAAGGTTAGTGCAGATACATCCCGTCCACCCCAATCTTACCGGGGCCGTTCAGAACGTAGATACCAGCGGAATTCCCGCGTACATGGAAGGCAATGTGGCCATTGCTCACATTGATTTCGTTACCCGTCACTGCATCACGATAAACGCCGTCACGGACCCCATCAACACTGACGTCTTGATCGCCACCGATGGCCAGCCCGACCACGGCATAGCTTTCGCCGTTATTGTGATCACGAACGAAACTGATGCCGCTGCCCCACTCGTTGACGTGACTCATCGGTCCTTTTTGCAGGGCAGGGATGCTACGACGGATCTGATTCAGCCGCTTGATGTGCTGGTAGAGAGGATGGCTTTGGGTCTGGCCGATTTGTTCATCGCTCAGATGGTCGCCGAAATAGGCACGCCCAGTCTGATCCAAAGTGTCGTCGTTGCCGATCACGTCCTGTGGCGCACCCTTCATGAACTCGATCTCCTCGCCATAATACAAGCAGGGAATACCACGCACTGTCCACAGCAGGTTGTAGGCTGCTGCCGCCATCCACTGATCGCCTTTGAAGCGGAAGCGGAAATCATTATCCGGGCCGACATCATGATTTTGCAGGAAAGTCACCAGGGTCGAAGGGTCGCCGAAAATCCAATCCATATCCAGCACGGCCTTCACCCCACCGAAACTGCCCCGGCTGAGATTGTCGCGGAAGGTGGAGAACAGGCCAAAATCCAACACCGCAAAGCCGGAGTCACCACCGGAATTGGGATCACGTGGATCGTGACCCAAGCGGGTATACCACCATGGCCGGATAAATGAGGGACCGTTATCACCACCGCCCAGATCGCCAAAACCATAGCCTTTCACCAGATTCTCGCCGAATACGAACAGCCCCGGCTTGTGCGCTTTCCAGGCATTGACGTATTCCAGCAGATTATCGCGTGGTACATGCTTGACCGTATCGATGCGCAGGGCATCCACTCCCATGTCCAGGTAGCGGTTGATGGAACCGATCAGATAATCTTTGACGTTCTGGCGGTCGGTGGCCAAGTTGATGCAATCACCGGCAATATGCTTCAACTGCACCGCCTCGCTTTCC
>JACSSB010000363.1 GCA_014879435.1 Phycisphaerales bacterium | reverse complement strand
TCCCAACGCCCGCAATGCTATCTCAAGACCCAGATTAGTCATCAGCGTGCCGACCACAGCATTGAATCGAGCGCCAGAGCGCAAGCGGTCGCGTGCGATGATGAACAATAGATCGTCACCATCTAAAATTTCGCCTTGATGATCCACCATGATCACGCGGTCACCGTCCCCGTCAAAAGCAATCCCGAGGTCAGCCTCTTGCTCCTTGACCATCGCGCACAAAATGGCTGGCTTGGTGGAACCACAATTCAGATTGATATTCAGCCCGTCGGGCGTAACACCAAGAGGAATGACGGTCGCACCAATTTCTTCAAAAACACTTGGGGCGATATGATAGGTCGCACCGTGCGCGCAATCCACCACGATCTTGATGCCCGATAAGCTGGTATAGGTGGGGATGGTACTCTTGCAAAATTCAATATAACGACCAGCAGCATCAACGATGCGCTCAGCCTTGCCCAAGGCGTCCGGCCCAACGGTTTCTAGCGGTTGCGCCAGTAACTCTTCGATACGTTCCTCGGCTACATCGGGCAGCTTTTGCCCATCACGGGAAAAAAACTTGATGCCATTATCATAGTAGGGATTGTGCGAAGCGCTGACCACGATACCGGCACAGGCATGTAAGGTACGAGTCAGATAGGCGATACCGGGAGTAGGCATCGGGCCTAGTAAAGCGATATTGACTCCAGCCGCTGAAAGGCCCGCCTCTAGGGCCGACTCGAACATGTAGCCGGAAATTCGAGTATCCTTGCCAATTACTACCTTGTTGAATCCTTTGACCTGAAGCACCCGTCCAACTGCCCAGCCTAACTTCAACACAAACTCCGCCGTAATCGGATATTCGCCGACCCGCCCTCGAATACCGTCTGTACCAAAATAGTGCTTCTCCATTCGAACTCCTATAACCATTTGATATAAATAAATTAATGCATTAAATCTCGTAATGAGGAGCACGAATCAAACGCGCATCCTGGAAGATCGGAACGAATCACTGCGTCGCCTAATCCGCCGTCAGCACAGCGGCACAAACACGCAAGGCTTGAATGGTCTCGCGAACATCATGAGTTCGGATAATACGCGCTCCGCGCCAAGCGGCGATCACCGCTGCAGCCAAACTACCGACCAGCCGCTCGCCAACCGGCGCATCCAGTAATAGACCAATCATGCTCTTGCGGGAAATACCGACCAATACGCCCGAGGCTAATCCAGTAAAACGATCAAGATGACGGAGCAAACTTAAATTGTGCTCCAAAGTCTTACCAAAGCCGAAGCCGGGATCAACCAGAATGCGCTCGCGTGCAATTCCGGCCAACACGCAGGCATCAATCCGTTCTGCCAGGAAATCGTGAACCTCGGTGACTGCATCGCTATAAACAGGCTCTTGCTGCATGGTGGCGGGATTACCCCGCAGATGCATCAGGCAAACCGGCAAGCCACTTGCCGCCACCGTCGCTATCGCCCCCGGTATTTGCAACGCGCGCACATCATTAATTAAGCCAGCACCGACCCGCGCAGCTTCGCGCATAACCTCCGGTTTGCTCGTGTCCACCGAAATGGGAACCGGCAATTCCCGCACCAGTTGCTCCACTACCGGCAGTACCCGGTCCAACTCTTCCTGAACAGATACTGGCGCTGCTCCTGGTCGAGTTGATTCGCCACCGACATCGACCAACGCTGCGCCCTCTGCCACCATGGTTTCAGCCCGACGTAACGCAAGATCTTGCTGTACATAACACCCACCATCGGAAAACGAATCAGGAGTCATGTTCAGCACTCCCATCACCACCGGTTGGCTCAGATTCAGTTGCTTTCCCGCGCAATCTATCAACATAGCCAGGACTCCAAAACAAAAACCCCCTCTCCGCGAACAGAGAAGGGGTAATTCTAGGTCATGCTCCCCGTTCCATCGGGAACTGCAGGGAGGAATGACAGCAAAATTTAATGCTGTTGAGCAGGCCCACCAATCGGCTTTTCATCTCGCCGATCCTTGTCCAGGTTGATCGTCGGGCCAGCGGCAGGTGGTTCCGTACCGGTATTCGAATCTGCTGGCTCGCGTGGTGGCCGACCCGCCATAATGTCATCGATCTGCTCGGAATCGATAGTCTCGTACTTGATCAATGCCTCGGCCATGGCGTGGAGCTTGCCAAGATTATCGCGCAATATCTGTTCGGCACGCCGGTAATTTTGGTCGATGATCAAGCGGATTTCCTCATCAATGACATGGGCAGTTTCATCGGACACATTCTTGTGTCGAGTGACCGACCGCCCCAAGAACACCTCACCATCATCTTCACTATAGGTCAGCGGCCCCAAGCGATCAGACAACCCCCACCGAGTCACCATGTTGCGCGCAATGTCGGTGGCGCGCTCAATATCATTTTGAGCACCAGTGGTGACAAAATCAGCGCCGAAAATAAGTGCCTCAGCGATCCGGCCACCAAACAGGCTGGAAATCTGACTTTCCAAACGCTGCTTGCTGAGGCTGTAACGATCTCCTTCCGGCAAGAACATGGTCACACCCAGCGCGCGCCCACGCGGGATGATACTGACTTTGTAGACTGGATCGTGTGAAGGCACCAACCGTCCAACGATGGCGTGGCCCGCTTCATGATAGGCAGTCAGTTTCTTCTCGTCCTCGCTCATCACCATCGATTTGCGTTCGGCGCCCATCATGATCTTATCTTTGGCCTGCTCGAAGTCCATCATATCGACATCGCGCTTATTAGCTCGAGCAGCGAACAGTGCAGCCTCGTTAACCAGATTAGCCAAGTCAGCGCCTGAAAAGCCCGGTGTACCGCGAGCAATTACCGAAGGCTTCACGTTATCGGCTAGCGGCACCTTACGCATATGGACCTTAAGGATTTGCTCGCGGCCACGCACATCAGGCAATGGCACGACCACCTGACGGTCGAAGCGACCCGGCCGCAGCAATGCCGGATCCAGCACATCCGGGCGGTTGGTAGCCGCGATGACGATAATGCCCTCATTACCCTCAAAACCATCCATTTCCACCAACAACTGATTCAAAGTCTGCTCACGCTCATCATGACCACCGCCGAGACCTGCACCGCGATGACGACCAACCGCATCGATCTCGTCAATGAAAATAATGCAAGGCGCATGTTTCTTAGCCTGCTCAAACATGTCACGCACCCGTGAGGCGCCAACGCCAACAAACATCTCGACGAAGTCTGAACCCGAGATTGAGAAAAACGGCACCTTGGCTTCGCCAGCGATGGCCTTAGCCAACAGAGTCTTGCCGGTACCGGGCGAACCAACCATCAACACGCCACGCGGGATTTTGCCGCCCAGTCGTTGGAACTTGCCAGGATCACGCAGGAATTCGACCAACTCGGCCACTTCTGACTTGGCCTCATCCACTCCAGCCACATCGGCAAATGTAACTTTGATCTGATCCTCACTCATCATTCGAGCGCGTGACTTGCCAAATGACATCGCACCCCGACCAGCACCACCACCCTGCATCTGCCGTAAAAAGAATGCCCAGATTCCGATCAGCAACAGCATGGGGAACCAGGAGATGAAGATCTGCATAAGCAGACCTTGCTTTTCAGGTGCTTGGCCTTCGATATCAACGTTATGCTTGAGCAACTCGCCGATCATGACACCGTTATCGGTTTCTGGACTATACGTAGTAAAACGCTCACCGTTGCCGTTCCGGCCTTGAATGGTGCGTCCATCAATCATCACCTGTGCGATTCGTCCATCTCGTGCTTCCTGCAGAAACTGCGAGTAGGACATCTGGGCAGATGGGGCCACCTTTGGACCAAAGCTGTTGAAGACGGACATCAACACTACTGCGATGACCACCCACAGAAGGATATTTTTTACCATGTCGTTCAAGGCGCGCACCTCAACGCAAAAACCGTGATTCGATACCGAAACGAGGGAGTATTTATCCCTCCCGAACTTTAAGAGTCCTAAAAATTCAAAATCTTAGACTAGTTTATCCGCGATAGTTCCTAGCTAACACATAGCGCTCGGCACTGCGAGCACGCGAGGCATTGGGTTTGCGGGACAAAACCTTGGTAAACGCCACGCGCAGTGCTTTGAGAAAGAGATCAACACCTTCACCCTCAAAGATCTTGACTAGGAAATCACCACCGGGCCGCAGGCATTGCCGACTAAAATCCAGTGCTAATTCGGCCAAATACATGCCACGGGGCTGATCCACCGCTTTGATACCTGTGGTATTGGGGGCTATATCTGACATTACAAGGTCTACGGTTCGACCGTCGAGTACATTCAACAGTTTTTCCAACACTGCGGCTTCGCGGAAATCACCTTGAATAAAGTTCACCCCAACCAGCGGTTCAATCGGCAATATATCCAACGCGATCACCGCACCCCGTGGACCCACCAAGGATGCTGCCAGTTGCGACCAGCCCCCAGGGGCTGCACCCAGATCTACCACGGTCATTCCGGATCGCAGCACGCGATCCTTTTCCTGTATTTCGACAAGCTTATAGACTGCCCTGGAACGGTATCCCTCTTCCTGGGCACGACGCACATATTCATCGCTGAAATGCTCCCGCAACCAGCGGGCACTACTTTTACTGCGGGCCATGGGTACGCTGTTCTCGCTCGCGATCAAATTGGGCCATAACCCGCCGAGATCGAATGATAATCCAGAGCATGCCCAATAAACTGTAGCTCACCAAAAGCAGTAATTGCGGTAACAGATTGTCGAATATCCGCCCTTGTACCAGCAGTAGCAACAAGCCAACTGCCAAGATAATCCCCAAGTCCAGCTTGACTTCATTCAACGGGCTTGGGGCTACCGTCAGCCCCTTACCACCGGTTACACTGTTTGGGTCTCTTGCCATATCTGGTTATCTCATGCTCGCTCTGACCAACCCACAAAAGCGTCATCTCAAAGCCTTGGCCCATCACCGTAGGCCAGTTGTAATTATCGGTGATAGTGGTGTTACCCCAGCGGTCACTCACGAAATCCTACTGACACTCGATCATCATGAGCTGATCAAAATCCGTGTCAATGCTGAAGATCGGGAAACACGTGAGAGGATGATCGCAAAGATTTGCGCGGCGACCGACGCGACGCTGGTCCAACGCATTGGGCATATTGTTACCCTATTTCGTCGCAATCATGAAATGCCTCGAATAGAATTGCCTTGAGGCTCAAGAGGGGGCCATCCCCATGGGTGGCCGCGATATAGAGGCTTAAACTAGCGAGCAGACCAAACTGATGGTGCTGGTGGTGGGACTCGAACCCACAAGGCCGTGAGGCCGCAGGATTTTAAGTCC
>JACSSB010000140.1 GCA_014879435.1 Phycisphaerales bacterium | reverse complement strand
CAATTTCAGAACTACCGGATTCAGGATGGTGCTTGCCTCGCACAATACACCCAGCAGCAATCCCAGGAAGAAAGTTGCGGAGTACAACACCGTGCTCGAGAACAGGTCATAATAATTGGTCATACCGCTTTCACGGATCACCACACCCAGGAACAACGACAGAATCAGCGGTGAGGCTACCGGGAACAGCAGGCTGAGCAGCACGCAAGCGATCACCGCGAACACTAACTTTTCGTTGGAGGTAATCGTCCGTGTCTTTTCCACCGGCATCGGCAGAGCGCGGAGGCGTTCGGGAATCAGCAGCTTGATCAAGTACGGATAACCGCCGTAAGTCAGACCCAGATACAGATAGGCGACCACGGTGATGGGTACGAACAGCTTTGGCGCCAATTGCAGGGAAGTGAACAAGACCATCGGGCCATCAGCACCGCCGATAGTGGCTACTGCCGCTGCCTGTCCGGGTTCCAATCCCATCGCTACAGCGAGCGGGAAGACAAACACCGTACCCAATTCCGCACACAGAGCGACGAACATACTCTGAAAAGGGCGCGCCATCACGAAACCCACATCCAGCAAGGTGCCGATGCCCATGAAGACCAAGCAAGCGATCAGACCATTGCTAAAAGTGAAGGTATAAACCGGCTGCAACCAATTGATTTGCAAAATTTTTACGAGTGCAACGGTGTCTTCTGCCAGGGGTGCGACAAACAAGGTTCCAGGCAAGTGTTGGGCCTGTCCGGCTGCGATGTCCAATCCAGTGGCTGGATCATAAGCGGAGAAAAACATCACGCCTGCATTGATGGTCGCCATGCCCAATCCCATGGGAATCATCAACAGCGCTTCCAAAACGCCCTTGCGTCCCAAGTAAAACAGCAGTAATCCCAACGCGATTAAAAAGATACGACCAAAGGCGATCGTGGGATTAGTAGAGAAACCTTGTACCAGGGTGTTGATACCCTGGAAGATGTCAAGAAAGTTCAGGGATTCCATGGTGGAACACTCCTGGTAGTCAATCAGCCGATGGTGAGCAGGACCTGTCCCGCATCCACGGGGTCTCCTGGCTTGACCGCGATGCTAGTAACTTTGCCGCCACGCTGAGCCACCACATGGGTGACCATCTTCATCGCTTCCAGAGAAACCAGTTTGTCGCCTTCGTTGACGGCTTGGCCGACATTGACATGGATCGTCTGCACCACGCCACCCAACGGCGCGACTTCATCACCTGGACCTGCCGCCGCTGAGGCGGAAGGAGCCGCCGGAGGTGGGGCCGTGGGGACCGGTGCTGCTGGTTGCGGTACAACGCTCATGCTGCCAGGTTCTGGATACAGACCTTGAGAACCAGCGGAGAGATCCTCAACTGCGACGATGTACTGCTTGCCTTCGACAGTGATGCGAAATTTCTTTTCCATTTTGGGTACTCTCGCAAGGGAAGATTGATGTTCTTCTGAATAACAAAATTAGGGTTTGTGCGGCGTGTGGGACGTGTGGTGGGCGGAGCGCGCTTCCGAGGTCCAACCATAACCACGTCCCGGTGTATCGATGCGTACGATGCGATGAGCGCCCAGCATGGCGGCGATCGCTGCGGTGATGACGACCAAGTGTTCTTGCGGTACACCACCTGCGAGTACCGGCACAGCGGCTGGTGCGGGCTTAGCGGGTGCCTTGGCTTCACTCTGGGCTGGATTACGCGACAGCACCCAGACGATGGCGCGGATCACCACGGCGACCAGCATCGAAACGACGATCACGATGCCATAGATCACGAGTATGTCGCCGATGGCATCCATCGTGGTATAGGTTTTCATCGATGAATTTCCCCGTTGGATATTGGGTGGGAGCGAGATCCGGGTCGATGTGATCGACCCGAACCTGAATGGTTACAGTGGGATATCGCCGTGCTTCTTGGCAGGACGCAATTCGCGCTTACTCAACAGCTTGCGCAGCGCCAGAGCGATGGTGGCACGCGTATCGGCGGGTTCGATCACATCGGTGATATAACCGCGCGAGGCCGACATATACGGCGAGGCGAACTTGGCACGATATTCCTCCACCAGTTCCTTAGCCTTGGCCTTGCGATCTGCAGCACCCTTGAGCTCGTTGCGATACAGAATGTTGACTGCACCTTCCGCCCCCATCACCGCGATTTCCGCAGTGGGCCAAGCGTAGACCATGTCGGCACCCATTTCCTGGGCGCACATGGCTAGATAGGAACCACCATAAGCCTTGCGCAAGATGATGGTGATCTTGGGTACGGTGGCGGATGCATAGGTATAGAGCATCTTGGCGCCGTGGCGGATGATACCGCCGCGCTCCTGCTCGATGCCGGGCAGGAAGCCCGGTACGTCAACCAGGGTCACCAACGGGATATTGAAAGCGTTGCAGAAGCGGATGAAACGCGCACCCTTATCGGAGGCGTCGATGTCCATCGCACCGGCCCGGACCATCGACTGATTGGCGATGATACCGGTCACAATACCCTGAACACGGGCGAAACCAACGACGATGTTACCCGCCCAACTGGCGTGTACTTCCAGAAACTGACCGTTATCCACCAAGCGCCGAATAATCGGTTGCACATCCATCGGTTCTGAGGATGTTTCCGGGATCAGATCATTGATGCCTTCGTCCGCCGAAAGATCCAGTTCGGGGTAGGGTTGATGCGGCGGATCTTCGGTATTGTTGGACGGCATATAGCTCAACAATGCCTTGGCGATCTGAATGGCGTGACGGTCATCCTCGGCGATGAAGTGGACATTACCGCTGACCGTAGCATGCATCAAGGCGCTACCGACCTCATCCAAACTGGTGGTACGGCCCGTGACCGCCTTGATCACCTCAGGACCGGTGATGAACATGTAGGCGTTGTGCTTGGTCATGATGATGTAGTCCATCAGCGCTGGCGAGTACGAAGCGCCGCCAGCACAGGGACCAGCGATGATGGCGATTTGTGGCACCACGCCAGAAAGTAGGACGTTGTTGTAGAACACCTCGCCGTAGCCAGACAAGGCATCAACCGCTTCCTGGATGCGTGCACCGGCAGAGTCCTTGAACGCCACTACCGGCATGCCAGTCTTTAGGGCTAACTGCATGGATTGCACGATTTTCTTGGCGTGCATTTTCCCCAGGGTGCCGCCCATGACGGTGAAATCTTGGCTGAACGCCGCCACGGGTCGCCCGTCTACAAAACCAGTACCGACGATGACACCATCCGATGGCAATTCCTTATCCGCCAAGCCGAAATGGCGACCCGCGTGTTTGGCGTGGGTGCCCATCTCCTGGAAGGTATCGGGTTGGAACAAGGCCAGCAACCGCTCACGGGCACCCAATAGCCCCTTGGCGTGTCGCTCCTGGAGTTTATCCTCGCCACCGCCCGCTAGGACTTTGGCGCGGCGTTCCTGCAATATTTCGAGCTGTTTCTCGGAAAGCATGATCCTCACCTCACTTGGAAGTTCGAATTGGTCGGCAGATGGAAAATCAACAATCCTCCCCCCGGCCCGCGTCCGGAAAAACGGGCAAATACGATTTTATGATTGCAGGGGAAACGATAATTTTAGTGGAGCGGCAAACATTGTGGTGGAATGGGTGGAGCCCACTCATTCCAAGACTACCATGCTCAACTTTTGCCTAAGGGTAGCTGAAATCCGGATAAACGCGATAGCCGTTCATGGTTTTTACGATCTGTCTGCGATAGATCATGGATAACGGCGCGACCTTTGCCCAGGGATCGGGAATAGGGCGCGCCAGGATAGGGAATCAGAGGGGAGTCTCTGTGGACTCGCGGTCCTTGATCCGTGATTTGGGATCAGACGCCAGTTGAGCGGAGCCTTCGGCCTCTTCCATGATGTATCGAATCAGTTCACTGCGGCGGTGAGAGCGCTGCATGGCGCCCTGGTTGAGTAGACGGCGGGTCCGTTGGGCATGTGGGATGGAGCGCGTCATGGTTGTAAGGCCGTGGCGGCTTCCCGCAAGGTTTGGCTATTGATGGCAGCATGGTAGTGCACGCTGAAGTCGGAGCCGCGCTGTGCCTTCTTGATCATGCTTTCCAGATTGGGGCGCTTATCCTCCGGTGCCGTACCAGTCCCTAAGCCACCGCCAAATTCGACGATGGTGGTGATGCCATCCCGGAAGGCAGTTTCCAGATTGTCGATCCAGTTGACAGGATGGAATAGCTGGAAGAACAAGCGCGCCTTGATGGTAGTAGGATCAGGATCGTGGTAGCTGCCGGTATAGTTGGACAGGACACGAATGGTCGGCGCATGCATCTCGACAGTGTCTAGCACCGCACGGAAGTGCAGAGCGGCAGTGATCATGTGGAAGGTATGGAAGGCACCCTCGGTCTTCAACCGAGTTGGCCGCTTACGCGGGAATTGTGCCTGGGCTTCGGTGGTCAGCCGATCCAAATCATCGGCCAAGCCGCCGACCACGGTTTGATCAGGCAGGTTGCGGGCGGAGATGACACAGTAGTGTTTTTCCGCCATCGACTGAATGTTATCGAGGTGCAGCGGGAAAGCGAGCATTTCCCCAGCACCATAACTGCCCATGAACTCTCCCCGTTTTTGTACCAGCCGCAGGGCGGTCTCAAAGTTCAAAGTGCCCGCCGCAACCAGAGCACAGTATTCGCCAAGGCTGTGGCCGGCACTCAGCACCGGTTGTACCCGGTTATCGCTCAGTTCGCGGAAGATCTCCAGACAGGCCAGTGAGTGGGTCAAAAGGGCCGGTTGGGTATGTCGAGTGAACCGTAATTCTTCCTCCGGTCCTTCCAGGCAAAGCTTGAGAAGGTCGTAACCCACGATGTCATTGGCTTGCTCATAAAGCCGCTGAGCAACTGGAAAATCCCGAATAAGATCACTGCCCATACCAACATATTGGGAGCCTTGTCCGGGAAAAACGAACATGATCTGCTGGTCTTGACTCGACACGACAATGGCGCTCCTGTGAGGAGATATTGAATCAAACGCGGAAAGATACGGGGAAGTTGCTGCTAAGGCAAGAGAGTGCTGCCCGCATTTTGACACACTGGCAGTGTTCGCCGAGGCGCATCGCCCGCGTGGGTTCCAGCGCCAAATGATCCACGAAACTGGTATAACATGCGCGCTGAACGACATCATTAACGAGGATTTTCATGGTTACGGCCACCATCATCGACGGTAAACACTTCGCCGCCCGCGTGCGGGCCAATATCGCCACGCATGTTGCCCAGCTCAAGGCGGATCATGATCTGATCCCCGGTTTGGCAGTGGTCTTGGTGGGTGAAGACCCCGCCAGTCAGATTTATGTCCGCAACAAGGGCTTACAGGCGCGAGAAGCGGG
>JACSSB010000389.1 GCA_014879435.1 Phycisphaerales bacterium | reverse complement strand
GCCTCGAAGATTCTGGGATAAGCGGAGGCGTTGCCGAGAAATTTTCTAGCAATCGCCGAGAGCGTGTCTCCTTTTTGAATAACGTAGTACTCGACGGGTCCGGTCTGTGGCGGTGCCTGTAATCGATCAGCGGAAACCGCAGAAACCCCCTGAATATTACCTGCCATCAGGACGGCTTTTTCCATGGCTTCCGCAGTCGCAGCCTGACCAGAAAGGCGAACCTGACCATCCTTGAACGCAACACCCAAGTTCTGGACGCCCGGATTGGCCTCTTCGATCTCCTGTTTGATCTTGGTAGCGGGATCATCACCCGCGCTAAACAATTTTTTGCCTTGATTGACGACGAAATCGAACAACCCCATGACGATCTCCACATAACAAGTAACAAGTCACCGATGGCTTTTTAAGCACCCGGTAACGGCGGTGGAAGATGGGCGAACAGTGGCGCCAGCTCCGCTATTTCACCAGCCGCAGTCCATTTGGCCATACCTTGCGCCCATACCAGAGTAGCGCGAGTCAATTCACCGGCTTGCACCCGACGTTGCAGTTCATCCATGGGAAATGGGCCGGTTTGTTGGTTGTTCACCGCCATATAGTAGGGATTGGCGACGGGCAACGGCGGTGGAACAGCAGGTGCCGCCTGTGGCGCCGGAGCTGGAGCTGGAGCTGGAGCTGGAGCTGGAACTGGAGTTGGGGCTGGCGCAGCAGGCGCGGGTGCAGCAGGTCGAGATAAGGCTTCGTTCAAACGCTGGGCCATGGCTAACCCCAACCCCATATTCATGGCTTCGGAGCCACCGCCAGGGTTGGACGCCGCGTCGCGCATCGATTCCGCTGCCTGGAATTGCGTGTACTGATCGAGATTACCGATGATGCCGATGCTAGAGCGCTTATCCAATGCCGCTTCCACTTCCTTGGGCAAAGAGATATTTTCCACCAGCAGATTGGTCAGTTCTAAACCGACCGTCTCAAACTCCGGGGCAATGCGCTGGAGCAGGAATTGACCCAGTTGATCGTAGTTACCGGCCAGATCCAAGGCTGGGATTTTGGCCTGACCCAGGATGTTGGTGAAACGCGACACCACCATATTGCGCAACTGGTTGGTGATTTCGTCGGTAGTAAAATGGCCATCGGTACCGACAATCTCACGCAAGAAGATCGGCGCATCCTTGATTCGGATCGCGTAGCTGCCAAAGGCTCGCAACCGAATGGGACCGAATTCGGGGTCGCGCAGCATCACCGGATTCTGCGTACCCCACTTGAGATCGGTGAAACGGCGGGTGTTAAAGAAATAGATTTCGGCCTTGAACGGGCTTTCCAAGCCATGCCGCCAGGACTGCAAGGTCGAAAGAATAGGCAGATTGTTGGTCTTGAGCTCGTACATGCCGGGCTGAAAGGTATCGGCAAGCTGACCTTCATTGACGAACACCGCTACCTGTCCTTCACGTACCGTCAGCTTGGCACCAAATTTGATCTCGTTGCCATAACGTTCAAAGCGATAGACCAGAGTATCGTTCGAGTCGTCGGTCCACTGGATGACATCGACGAATTCCCCCATCAATTTATCCCACAATCCCATGTCAGCGACCTCCGGCAGATTGTACGGTGGATGCCGTGGGTTGGCGGGTACGCGCCTGAGCCGATGTCAGCGCCTGACGCAACTCGGCCTCGCAGGCTTCGAGCTGCACCGAGGCTTCCTGGCGACGGCGGCGACCCTCGTCGGCGATGCGCAGGCTGTCCTCGATGGTGGCAATCAAAGTTTGGTTGGCTTTCTTCACCGTCTCGATATCGAACACGCCACGCTCGGTTTGGGTGCGGGCCTGCACATTGGCCTGCCGCAGATTCTCGGCATTGGCCTCCAATAATTGATTGGTCAGATCGGAAGCCGCCTTGAGGGTTTCAGCTGCTTGGCCGGTGCGATAAATGGTGATGGCCTGGGCCAGTTGCTGCCGCCACAACGGCACGGTATTGACCAGCGTCGAATTGATCTTATTGATCAGGCTTTTATCGTTTTCCTGCACCAACCGGATGCTGGGCAAGCTCTGCATGGTGACTTGCCGCGTCAACTGCAGGTCATACACCCGCCGTTCCAGATCATCACGCGCAGCGCGCAGATCGCGCAAATGCTGGGCCTGGACCATATCTTCACCAGTGGTTACTTCACGTTCCAAGGCGGGGAGTTCTTCGCGATCGACCTGAACCAATTTCTGCTCGCCTGCTGCGATATAGAGTTCCAGGGTATGGAAATAATCGAGATTGGCATCGTACAACCGATCCAGGGCGGCGATGTCGGTCAGCAGTTGGGTTTTGTGCCGCTCCAGAGCATTACTGATCTGGTCGATCTGATTACGCACCAGTTCGTACTGCTGGATGATTTTTACCAGCGGCTTGGCCTTGCCAAGCAGTCGGGCGAAAAAGCCGGGCTTCTTGTTCGGGTCCAGTTCATCGAGATCGAAGCCACGTAACACGGCAACCATGTCGTTCAGCGCCGAACCGGCTGGGCCGGTATCTTTATTACGCACACCTTCCAACATATTGTCAGAAATAGTGGTCAACTGTTCCTGGGCTTTGCTGCCGAAGAAGATGATCGAGTTGCTGTCGTTCAGATCGAGCTGCGCGGTCAATGCGCTCACTTGCTGCTGATCCTGAGCCGGTGTCGGGGCGCGAGCAGCCAGATCTTGCCGAACTTGCGGCAGAGCAGCAGCAAATACTTCGGGCAATGCCGGTAGTGCAGGCGGCATCGCAGTGGAAACGGCAGTGGCGGAATCTGGCGTCGTGGTCATGATCTTTGGTTCCTTGGTACAAGCAGCCGGGATAGTGGCATGGGTTCTAATGGATTAACCTGGATCGCTCCTGCAATCCTGCCCTCAGACAACTCCTTCCCGTTTCAACTGAGTGGTCAACACTTCGATTTGTACATCCAAGTCGGTGACATCCGCTTCCAGCAGTTTCTGCTGCTGCTCCTGAAACACGTCCTCGATGGTGGCCAGTACCCGGCGGAAATTGTCATCCAGATCCGGCGCTGTCACTCGCGCATGGGTCTTGGCATAACCTTCGACGACCTTTTGGGCACCATCCAGATAGACGTTGAGGAATTTGCGAGCCCGGCGCAAATCACGCGGATCTTCTTCCAATAATTTCAGGATCTCCCGAGCCAGCTTGGCGATGCGCCGCAACCGTTCGTTGAGTTCGGTGTTGCGAATGTCACGGCCGGACTGCTCAATGGCCTCAATGGAACGCTCGGCTTGGGTGAGCGCTTCCAGCACTTGGTCGGTGGTATCGATGCCGTAACCATCGGTCACCCGCTTGGCGATGCGTGGATCAAGCCCGTAGTGCAGTGCGCATCCAAGTACGGCCACCCCACCAAAGACGATGGCGATGGCAGGATGATGACCAACACCCAGCCAAGCAGTCAGGCCGGTAGCTAAGCCGATCAGCCCACTGCCTAGCGCCTTCAGCGGCCAGGGCGTCCGGGCGATTCGACGGCGGTCGTATTCACTCTCTGACAGCAGGCCACGCCGCAACAACAGCGCTCCGCCCAGAAACAGGCTATAACCAACGGCATCGCCGATGAGTGGGCCAAGCTGGCCTCGCGCCAGTGACATGATCGCAGCGATCAACACCGGTAGTGGTAACAGGAACATCAAGGCGCCCTTGGCGGATGGGAGCTGGCCAGAGGGCAGACGGTAGCGTTCGGCCATGGTCTGGATTTTCCATTTCAGGAATAAAATCAGGGCAAAAAAGGGAATGAAAACGACGCCGACTAACAATAGCAGGCGGCTCATGACAGTCGCTCCAAGAGGTTCAACCGGACGCAGCGGCAGAAATGGAAACAGCTGTACGGCTGATGGTACTGGATGAACAGGACACCAGCAGCGCCTGACAGGACGCGACCCCAACAGTAGCGGCGATCAACAACAGGCCAATGAACTTGCGTAGAAAATCAGGCATAGCGGCAAAATCGTTCGGTAGTTGTAACAAGTGTTCACTATAGCATGCCATCACCGACATCCAGCCGCGCCAGTGCCCGATCAAGCGCCTTTTCAGGATCGAACAAGGTTTCGGCCGGGGCATCGAAGCTCTGATGGCGAAAATGGCCCGCCGCATCCAACCGATACAACGCTCGATAGTGGTCGGGGCGCGCCAGTAGATCGCTAACGCCAGCCAACAGGGCAGCGATATCGTCATCGTTGCTGTAGAGACCAAGGCTGGCACGCACCATGCCCTGCCAGGGTTCCAGCGCGGTCGCTGCATCTTCGGCATCAGGATCGATATCGAGCGCCCATAATTCCGGCTTCAGCAATTCGCGGACATAGGGATGGGCGCAGAAACAGCCATTACGCACCGCCACATTGAAATAATCATTCAGTACGGCCGCGACCAACCCATGTTCCAATCCCTGCAGATTGAAGGCGACCGTACCCAAGCGCGGTGTGCGCTGGGAATCGGGATCACCGTAGATCCGGGCGCCAGGAATGGCATGCAGACCATCCAACAATCGTCGCATCAAGCGTTGCTCGGCAGCATGTACCCGATGCATATCCGCTCGGCGTAAGACATTCAGCACTGCGCCCAGTTGCACCGCACCGACAATATTGGGTGTGCCCGCTTCCTCCCGATCAGGAAAGCGGGCGCTGATCTGATAGTTGGACCAAGACACATCGTCCACCATACCGCCGCCCACTTCGTCCGGTTCGCTACATTCCAGCAATACCCGTCGTACTACGGCCACACCGGGTGCGCTGGGTGCATAAATTTTGTGGCCGGAGAACAGCACGGCATCCAGCTCCCGCTCCAGAGAACCGCTATCACTCAGCGGCAAAGGAACATGCGCCAGCGCTTGAGAGGCATCCACCACGATCCAGGCATCGAAAGCATGCGCCAACGCGGCGATGTCATGTACCGGATTGACGATACCAGTGACATTGCTGGCTGCTGTCACCGCGATGTAATTGACTCGACCACGATAGTGCTCCAATAACCGCTCCAGCGCGCTCAGATCCACGGCACCCAGCGTCGGCGCCTCGCCAATCAACGGGATATGCACCACCTGCCCAGCATGCCGTCGATGTGGCAAGTCATTGGCGTGATGCTCCATCGATGACACCAACACCACATCGCGTTCCGGTCGACGTGCCGCCAGCGTCCGTGCGAGCCGATTTAGAGGAGCGGTACAGCCGCTGCCAGCAAAAAAGGCGATATGACGCTTGGGGTCGGCCTGGAGAAACTCTAGGGTCTGGGTATGCGCCCAGTCGTAAGCATGCGTGGTAATTCGGGCAGAAAAATGCAATTCGCTATGGGTATTGGCGTAATGATGCA
>JACSSB010000152.1 GCA_014879435.1 Phycisphaerales bacterium | reverse complement strand
CTGCTAATCGCCGAAAGTCAGCAACGCGGCTTGGTCAACGAGCTGGGTCTGGTAGAAGTGATGCTGCCACCAGATTCAGAACTGATCGGTCAAACCTTACAACAGGCCGCGTTTCGCAGCCATCATGACCTGAGTGTGCTGGGTATCCGCCGCAACCGCCAGCCACTACCAGGTAATCTGATTAAGGAAAAGCTGGCTTTTGGTGACATCCTGCTGATTGCCGGAACCTGGAAACTGATCTATCGGCTACAGAACGATCAAAAAGATTTTCTGGTACTGAATCTGCCCGCAGAATTGAGCGAGGTGGCACCGACCTATCGGCAAGCACCCTTCGCTCTGGCCATCCTGCTGGCGATGGTGCTGGTGATGACCTTCGGCTTGCTGCCGAATATGGCGGCGGTCCTGCTGGCAGCGCTGGCGATGGGTTTGTTTCGCTGCCTGCGGATGAAGGATGCTTACCGCTCGATCAACTGGCCCAGTCTGGTGGTAATCGCCGGGATGCTGCCGCTGGCCAAAGCTCTGGAGCAAACCGGCGGCATGACCCTGATCGCTGACGGATTGGTGGCGGGACTCGGTGGATTTGGCCCCCGCGTACTCTTAGCCGGGGTTTTCCTGCTGGCGGCACTGGTGGGTCTGTTCATCTCCAACACTGCAACAGCGGTGCTGATCGCACCGGTCGCCATCGTCGCCGCCCAAAAACTTGGCGTATCCCCCTACCCCTTTGCCATGACTGTGGCGATAGCATCGTCGGCAGCATTCGTCACCCCCGTGTCCACGCCGGGCAATACCATGGTGCTGGCTCCCGGCGGCTACCGCTTCAACGACTTCGTGCGGGTGGGTTTGCCGCTACTGCTGCTAGTCATGGTGCTCACCCTGCTGGTGGTGCCCCTGGTGTTTCCGCTTTGATCCGATCCTGAAGCAACAGCTTCTGGAACTCCGCCAATGGCTGCGGATGGCCGAAATAGAAACCTTGGCCTTCATCGCAGCCAAGCGATTGCAGAAAATCACGTTGCTCCACGGTTTCCACACCTTCCGCCACTACCTCCAGCCGCAAACCGTGCGCTAGAGTGATGATCGCATCGACAATCGCAGCACTGCTCGCGCTACCCGGTAGGTGCATGATGAAGGAACGATCAATCTTGAGTACATCCACCGGAAACCGCTGCAAATAACTCAGCGACGAGTATCCGGTTCCAAAATCGTCGATTGCCAGACGCAAGCCCATATCCTTGAAACCTTTCAGGGTCGCAAGATTGTCTTGGGTATGGTGCATCAAAATGCTTTCGGTCAGCTCCAGTTCCAAGCAACTTGCATCGAAATCGCTCTCGGCCAGCACCTCGCGTACCTGTTTGACCAGATCGATCTGATGGAACTGACGCGTCGATAGATTGACCGCCACCCGCAACCCCGGAAAACCCTCGCGATGTAGACGACCGATCTCACGCACGGTTTCGCGCAACACCCACTCACCAAGCGGCAGGACCAAGCCGCTGTCTTCGGCGATTGGAATAAATCGTGCGGGAGAGAGCATGCCCAAGTTGGGATGGTTCCAACGGATCAGCGCCTCGGCACCGGTGATGGCCTTGGCGTTGAAATCCCATTTGGGTTGGTAGTACAGCATCAATTGCTGCCGATTCACCGCGTACCGCAGACTGTTTTCCAGATCCAGTCGTTCGCGGGAGAGAACGGTGGCTCCCGAGCGATAGAACTGAAAGTTATTACGTCCCGCGTCCTTGGCGCGATACAAGGCGATATCGGCGTTCTTCATCAGAATTTCGATACTACGGCCATCGCGCGGAAACAAGCCGATCCCGATACTGCAAGTGGTATGCAATTCGCTTCCATCGAGATGGTAAGGCTGTCCCACCGCGTTGAGAATCCGTTGTGCGACGCGGGAAACATCATCGCCGTCGTTGGCCAAATCGGAGAGCACAACAGCAAACTCGTCGCCACCCTGACGCGATACAGTGTCACCAGGCCGTACACAACTCTGCAAACGATCCGCCACTTCCCGCAGCAATCGATCTCCAACCGAATGTCCCAGGGTATCGTTGATGCGCTTAAACAGATCGAGATCTACCAGCAATACGCCAACCTGAGTATGACCACGGTCGGCGCGTGCCACAGCTTGCCGCAGACGGTCGGCCAGCAATTCGCGATTGGGCAGGCCACTGAGCGTATCGTAGTAGGCCAGTTGTCGAATGTGTTCTTCCGCTTGTTTGTGCTCGGTGATGTCCTGCACTACCGTCACAAAATGATCGATGATGCCATTGGGCCGACGCACACAATTGGTCGAGACGCTGGCATACACCAGCGTGCCATCAGAACGCAGAAAACGCTTATCGAGCGAGTAACCCTCGATGCGGCGGGCCATCACCCGTTCGAACTGCGCGATATCGGCATCCAGATCTTCGGGGTGGGTCAGCTCAGCCCAGCTCAACCGCAGCAATTGTTCTCGCCGATAACCGAGGATCTCGCACAGTCGGTCGTTGACTTCCCACCAGCGCTTATCCGATCCAGTCAGCGCTACACCGACCAGCGACAGCTCAAAATAGCCGCGAAAGCGGGCTTCGCTGGCGCGCAGAGTTTCCTCAGTGTGCTTGAAGCTGGCAATGTTCGTGCTAACACCTAGATACAATACGATCCGGCTGGCACGATCACGTAGCGGTACCGCACGGGTATTCAGCCAAGTGAGCCGACCTGAAGATCCACACAAGCGATGATCGGCGACAAATTCGGATTCCCGCCCGACTGCCGTTCGCCAGTCCCGCATCACTTGCTCACGCTCATCGGGATGCACAAACTGTATCCATACCAACCCAGCCATCTGCTCGCTGGTCAGACCCGTCATCTGACACCAGCGATCATTGACATACTGGCAACAACCTTCGATGCTGACCAAGAAAATCCCAACCGGCAATTGTTGGTTGAGGTTACGAAATTTGTATTCGCTGTCGCGCAGGATGGCGACATTCTGGCGCTGGTTTTGGATTTCCGCCTCTAGTTCCCTCTGGCGGTGTTCATTGTTCAATTGACGGTCTACAAACTGGGCTTGCAGATCATCATACTGGCTTCGCAGCGTGATGATCTGGGTTTGCATCTGGTCTTGCGTCATCCTGAAGTTGCGCCGTTGACTAAAGAACACCGCAGCCAGCGTCCCCATCAACCCGATCAAAATCAGCACGCCACCGATCCACAGGCTGGATTTGTTAGCATAGTTTGGCGTAGTTTCGGTCACCGCAAGTAGGGCTGTCGGCCAAGCACACACCAAACCCACCATCAAGCCCGGCAATCCGCACCAGGGACTCTTTCTAAATCCAGTGGACGATGCGATTTGCCCGCTGAAAACGTGATTCAGCCGCCACTTCTCTTTCTCTAGCGGATGCATCTCATCCCCCCAATCCACGAGCCTAGGATATAGATATCTACAAATATATTTTAAATTCAAACAATTAATGAGTTATTCAAACAGGCTTGAGAAGAACAGATATCAATATAGATTTGAGTTGATGATGAAAAAATATATTAAGCATTATGAAAACCATCCGTATCTTTAGGAAAGACGAATAAATTCACTTTAATACACGATTAAGTCACAATTATGCGATTAAGTCACTCTCTTTTACCATCACTCTTTCAAAGCAGCATAAGCCTCAAACGCATGCTCATCCATTGCTCCGACTAAGCGCTCACGTGCGAAGGTCCGAAAATGGCTTTCTACGATCTTGCTGTTTAAACCGCTCTTGCGGTATAGACCGAGGAGAAGCCGTGCTTCGAAGCTATCGCCGCGTTCCAAACGAGTGATGTAATCTTGTTCCAACGCCGCCCGCTCCGTCGAACTCAGGCGCTCCAATGCTGCTTGCAATTGCTCCGCCGCAAATTGGGTGCGCAAACGGTCGAGCCGCGCTGCCGCAGCTTCGCTGAGTGATCCAGCAGTGTTGGTGTCAGCATTAGTCACCACTACCAAATTGCTTGATCGATTTCGCGCTACAGTGGGTCGGTAGTCTTCGCGCAGTGCCGCCAGCAAATAGGCGGGTAAATTATGTACCTTACCGGCGGCCAGATCGCATTCGACCACGTTCAGATTGTCTTCCAGATAGTCCGATGAGTAACTCGCTAGTGCCATACGGATCTGACGTGCATTCAGGCCAAATCCCGATAACCTACCACGCAGGTGCCAAGCCCGCTCCGCCGCCTTGCTGGGAGCCGACTCGATGCCTTCTTCCTCGGCCGAAGCGGCGAGCGCGGCTTGGTGTTGGGTGAACAGTAACATTTGTGGATTATCACTGACCTGAAAACGCACTGCCGTAATCTTGCGGCGATCACGCTGATATTCGGTCTCCAGGAATAAATCCGAGCTTTCGTTGACCTGCCGCACCGAAGGCTTGATCACTTTGTCATTGAACTTACGAAAATCCTGGTAGTAGGCTTCAGCCTCGCCAATGCCGAGTAACCGTTTGAGACTCTCCAACTGAATCCAACCGGTGGTACCAACCCGACGATAGCGCAAGCAATTTTCGTATAGAGCCAAAGCGTAGCCGCTGCTGAACTTACGTTGGATGCTGAGATTGAGTAGCGCGTAGATTTCCGGTCGGTACAGCTTCTCGCACAGATCCGGGCTGTAGGCATAGGTGCAAAGACCATTCTTGATCGATGCCTGCGCCAATAAGGTGGTGGCACCCCATTCCTCGTGGGCGCCGCTTTCGTCGAGAATATTCCATTCCAGCACTGTCCTTGCCAGCGTCTTGAGCGCTTCTTTGAGCGGCTCCAAGTTATTGGTATTGAAGCCGATTGCTTCGGCCAGATCCTTGACTCGAATGCGGTGAACGCGCTCCGTCAGCAGATTTTCATATGCGTTGAATAACAGCACGTTCGACGCTTTACGCTGGGTTAGCGTCAATCGATTGCTGATATGGATGGCGGCAATGTGCTTTTTGAGATTTCGATCAGCCAGATCGGTTAAGACTGTTTTACGAGCGCTGTCCACCTCTTCGTACCTGATTTTTTTGTGTTCTGAAATATTCGGCATCAACCTATATCTTCAGAGTAGCAAAAATGTCCCCTTATCCCAAGAAGTCGATGGGGACAATTCCTGGCGACTCGCTATCCCATAAATGGGGACATTTCGATTCGTCGAAGGAAAGTAACCAAGCTGTGGATAACTTTATGATCGAAATTCAACTAGCTGATTATCATTATTTTTTAGTGAATTCTCGTCATTAAATACGCAAATGTCCCCGTCTATGGGATATTTTGAGATTACATCCCATAAACGGGGACATTACATCCCATAAACGGGGACATTACATCCCATAAACGGGGACATT
>JACSSB010000276.1 GCA_014879435.1 Phycisphaerales bacterium | reverse complement strand
ACGTATCATCCAGATCTCCGCTTTAGGTGCCGATCAATCGGCCCAAAGCCACTACCATCTGAGCAAACGCGCCGCCAACGATTACCTTGCCGAACTTCCGCTGGAGTGGGTCATTCTGCGCCCCTCTATCGTCTACGGTGCCGGGGCGAAAAGCATGGCATTGTTCCGCGCACTCTCCGCCCTGCCTCTGACGCCGTTGGTTGCCGACGGAGGGCAACGGATACAACCCATCCATATCGATGATCTGATTCAGTCTGTGCTTATCAGCTTGGACAGCCATCAGATGGTGAGAAAGAGCATCGACCTGGTCGGACCTGCCCCCATTACCCTGCGCGAGATGCTGCAACAGCAGCGCCGTTGGTTGGGACTTGGAAGATTGCGCACGCTCACCGTTCCCTATGGGCTAATACGCTTTTTTTCCGGATTCGCTGACTTCCTTGGGAACACCTCAGCAAACAGGGAAATCGTGGAGATGTTGCAGCGGGGAAATATCGGAGATGTGCATCCATTTATCGCACTGTTTGGGTTCACGCCACGCTCGATGAATGAACGCTTGTCATGTGTACCGGCGACAACCGCCGACCGCTGGTACGCTGAACTCTATTTCCTGCGTCCGCTGTTATGCATCAGTCTGGCAGTGATGTGGATTCTCACCGGACTGACCTCTGCCTTTTTCTATCCCACAGAATCCAGTTACGACTTGCTGGCACAAACTGGCATTCATGGTGGGTGGGCACCGCTGATGCTCTATGGTGCCGCCACACTGGATCTCCTGCTGGGACTGGCGCTGCTGTTTTTCTGGCGGGTACGGACGATAGCCCTGTTGCAGATCGCCATCATGTTTCTCTATAGCCTCATCATCAGCATCGCCCTACCCGAATTTTGGCTACACCCCTTCGGGCCAGTGAGCAAAAACCTGCCGCTCATCGTCGCCACCCTGATCCTTTTCGTCATGGAGAAACGCTAATGGATTATCTGCTTCTCAAATCGATACATGTCCTCAGCGCCGTTTTGCTTTTTGGAACCGCGCTGGGCAGTGCCTTCTACAAATACTTTACTGACCGCACCGAGGTACTCCCCGCCATCGCTGAAACCAACCGGTTGGTGGTGATTGCCGACTGGCTGTTTACGACACCCACGGTGATTATCCAGCCGTTGAGCGGTTTTCTTCTTGTATACATAGCCGGTTGGCCCTGGGATACGCCGTGGCTGATTGCTGCTTATGCACTGTTTATTGTCGCCGGAGCCTGCTGGCTGCCGGTGGTGTGGCTGCAGATCCGTATGCGTGATATCAGTCGAGAGGCACTGTTATCTAATACCTCTTTGCCTACGCAGTATCACCGGCTACAGCGGTTTTGGTTCTGGCTCGGTGTACCGGCGTTCACTGGAATGGTCGGTACTATTCTGCTGATGGTCATAAAACCTGCGCTATAGGGAGCATAAATGAACGACATTGAACTATTCGCAATAGAGTTGCTAATTGGTCTAATTCTAAGTGGTATTACTATTGCAGTTCTATATAAGCCACTTACAAAATTGCTAATTGATATTTGTGGTACTGAGATGCGGGCAAAATTCTGGGTAACATACTCGAATATTATGCTGGTTCTTGCCCCCTTGCTTAGTGAAGTGGTGTTCGGAAAATCAGGTCACTTGAATCAAGCAAATTTCCTATTTTTTAAAACAGCGTTTGGTTGTGCGCTTTTCGGTGTTTTCGCTTCACTGGTCATAATTGGTATGCGAATTAATAGGTCGATACCAAAGGTTGGTAAAGGTAATTAGACGTAGGGTAGATAAGCGAAGCGCATCTACCAGGGAGTAGGCGATGATGGTGGATGCGGCGCGGGGCGCCTTATCCACCCTACCGCTCCTTGACCGTCAAGACGGTATCTACTGCTTGATTTTCAAGACGGCATCTACATTCACTTTGGCATAAGGAGATGAGGAGGAATTTGGATTACGGGGCGATGGTAACTGCTTTCAAGTACCTTGGGTCGGTGGCGACAGATCCAACTCCGGTTGAGTGTCGGTTTGCGGTAACAATTCCAGGACCACGGGTGTAGTGCGAACCATCGGTGTAAACCGGACCCAGGTGGCCAAGGGAATCGGCTTGGCCCAAATCAGGCGGATCAGTCCCAAGAGTCCCAGCAGTCCCAGACAAGCGGCGGAATAAGCGGGGAGGGTGCCCGGTCCAAACCAATCCAGCAATGAACCGCCCATCGCGGGACCGATGATCGATCCGACACCGAAGATCAGCAACAAACCACGGGTCGCGTCCAATGCATCGCTGGGGGTGTGTAGGCGATCATTCATCAAAGCCACACTCAGGCTGTAGACCGAGAACATCAGACCGCCATACAAGAAAGCGTAGGTGGTCAATGCCACCAGCGATGTATACATGACCTGCAGTGACAGCAAAGCCACTCCAGCGGCGGCGAAGCTGACCAGGGTCAGGACAAGGCGTCGGCCAAGATGATCAGATAGGCGGCCAATCGGCCATTGCAGCAGCGCACCGCCGATAATGGTGGCACTCATGAACAGGGCGATACCCGGCTCCAACAATCCCACCCGTTGCGCGAAGACTGCGCCCAAGCTCCAGAAAGCACCGCTGACAATACCGGCAATGAAAGCACCGCCAGCGGCCAGTGGTGCCAGCCAGAATAAATGGAGCAGACTGACCGACGAAGCAGCAAGTGGCTGAGGTGCATGCACACGGGTGGCAGCGGTGGGTACCAGTCCCAGGGTGAACAACATGGAAGCGACAGCGAAAAGAACCAAAGTACCCGCATCGCTGATGAGGATCAGATATTGTCCGGCGGCTAGACTCAGTAGCGTCACCACCATATAGGTCGCGAAAATCCGGCCGCGCACCGAATGGGTGGCCTGTTCGTTAAGCCAGCTTTCCACCACCATATAGACGCCCACCACCGCAGTGCCGGTAATGATCCGCAATACCGCCCAAGCGATTGGGTGGACGAGCAAGCCATAACCCAGCACGGAGGCCGAACCCATGGCCGCCAGGACTGCGAAGGCGCGGATATGGCCAACTTGTCGGATCAGTCTCGGGACCAGGAAGGTACCCATCACATAACCGAGAAAATAAGCGGCCATCAACCCGCCGATGGCGGTATTACTGAAACCTTCCAGGCGCGCCCGGATCGCCAGCAGAGTGCCGAGCAGGCCATTTCCCACCAGCAAGGTTCCCAGACCCAGCAACAGCATGGCGATAGTGCCTGACATCGATTTTCGACTCCCGAAAAGCTCAAAAGCCCCACCTGCCGCCGTGGAAGATGAGGCAAAACGAGGAGTGATCATAATCTTCCTCTCAGCGAGCGGGTGGCTTGAAAAGCCCCACCTCCCGCCGTGGAAGATGGGGCAAAGTGGCGAATGATGATAATCCTTCTCTTCAGTGGGCAGGTAGGTCGATGCGCACCGTATCGCGTAATACGCCATCCAGACCGCCGAACACGGTCAGTCGCTCGACCTTATCCACCACCTTTTCCAGTGCTTCCAATTCCTTCAGTCGCAACAGAATCGGGTTTTCTTCCATCAGCTTCGCCGTGTTCAGCAATGAACGGGTAGCGGCGACTTCCTCGCGCCGACGGATGACATTGGCCTGTGCCGCCTTTTCGGCGGTCACCACCTGGTTGAGAATATCCCGCATCTCGCCCGGCAGGATCACGTCCTTGATGCCCAGGGTCTCTAGTTCCAGACCGTGCGCGCTGACGCGTTCCGCCGCGTATTCCCACACGATCCGATCCAGCTCATCCTTATCGCCCAGCAAAGCATCCAGCGGACGAGTGCCGATGGCTTGCCGCAATCCGAACTGCAGGGTTCGGTACAAGTATTCGGAGAGATTGCTCAGTTCACTACGCGCCTTCACCGGATCGCTGATGCGGTACACCGCCGATAGATTGACCCGCAAGCTGACCTTGTCCTTGCTCAGGATTTCCTGGCCAGAGACCTCCACGGTCTGCAAGCGCAAATCCACGGTTTCCACCTTCACCGAGCGATTGAAGCGCCAGAAGGCGTGCAAACCTGCGGGCAGGACGCGGACCAATTCCCCATCTACCAACAGTAGGCCGACGTGGTGATCTTCAATCTCGGCACTCAAAATGAAGCCATTCAGGCTCTTGGCCCGCATTCCCACTGGCCGTGTCAACAGCGCAGCATGGTTCCGCGACAGCGCATAATCGGCGCTGATATCCAGTATCTCCGCCTGAACTTCGATGGGACCACGCCAGTAAAGCTCACGGCTCGCCGGTGGTAACACGTCTTCCAGGCGGCCATTTTTGTAGATCAGCCCAACCTGATGCTCACCGGTTTCCACCACCTGAAAGTGCCGTGCCATCAAATCCGCTTCGGTACGCAGTAGCACATCCAGCCAGGGATGATGGAATTCGGCCACGCTCAGGTCATAGCGCTGTATCTCGTGGCGATCCAGCGGATCGAGCCAGTGGTAAACCCCCGGTTCTAAGATGGCCACCAACTGACGGTTACGAAAGTGAAGCCCACGCTCGTTTTGGGCAATGATGACTCGCGTGTAACCCAGCATTTTGATTCTCCGTGTGAAAGTTTTTGGGTCTTCCTATTCCGCCGTGATGCGGCGGGCGAGCGTGGCGTGTTGCAATCGGCACCGATTTCGGTCCGCCACTGCCGAAGTTCAGAATGTCATCGTGATCGATCTTCCTTTTCTTGCATGGATCGACAAGTTGACAGGGTTGAAAGGGTTGGAAGCGCATCCCACGCTCACATGGCGGGCGACGGTTCGGGCCGAATGGAGCATCGGCGGACCGGCTACGACAGGTAGGCATCCTTGCCCGTTATGGTCGCGGTCGGTTGGCCGATGATCGGCATCGGTCCCTTCCCCATCGCGCAAGGCTACGCAAGCGCTGCGGGTCGGCGGCCGCTTATGCCGAAGCATCAAAACGGTGGCTGCCCGCCGGGATGGCTTCCGGGTGTTGCGAGGAACATACGGATTCGAACCGTAAGCCGTTTCAGGGCTTTACCTGGTGTGAAAGGAGGGACTCGAACCCTCTACCAACTGATTATGAGTCAGCTGCTCTACCCAATGAGCTACTTTCCCTCGCTGCGAAGTTCCTCCGTCGCCCGATACATGCCGTGCGATGGTGAGCGTAAGCACGCCGGGCCGGTATGCAGAACCAGCACCGCTGTGCGACGGTGGAGCGACTTCGAATCTGTAAAACCGCACCCGCGAACGGATGCGATGAAAAAGTAAAAAAAGGGATAAAACGCAAAACCCCGGAAGGCGAGCCGCCGACCGGGGTTTTTGCTTCCCGCTCGGAGGGTGCCTTGTGTGGACCCTCCGAAC
>JACSSB010000359.1 GCA_014879435.1 Phycisphaerales bacterium | reverse complement strand
CGCCATGCGCGGCATGCTAAGCGGCGCCGACTTCGGTGAAGCCGGTCAGCAAGTGGTGATCGAGGAATTCCTCTACGGTGAGGAAGCCAGTTTCATCGTCATCACCGACGGCGAAACCATCCTGCCGCTGGCCTCCTCGCAGGATCACAAAGCCCGCGACAATGGCGACCGGGGGCCTAATACCGGCGGTATGGGTGCTTATTCTCCGGCACCCGTCGTTACCCCGGAACTGCATGAGCGCATCATGGTCGAGATTATCGAACCTACCGTGTGCGGCATGGCGGCGGAAGGTTGCCGCTACGTTGGGTTCCTCTATGCGGGGGTCATGATCACCGCCGACGGTCCCAAGGTGCTGGAATACAACTGCCGACTGGGCGATCCCGAAGCGCAACCGCTGTTGCTGCGGCTGCGCTCCGATTTGGTGGAATTATGTAAAGCAGCCCTAGATGGGCGATTGGATGCAATCCGTGTGGATTGGGACCCGCGTGCCGCGCTAGGCGTGGTGCTAACCGCTGCCGGATATCCGGGTTCCTATCGCAAGGGAGATGTCATTGAGGGTTTGTCGCGCCGTACCCCAGAACGGGACGACGATCTCAAGCTGTTCCATGCCGGTACCGTGGAAACCAAGGACGGACATATCGTGACGCATGGCGGTCGGGTGCTGTGCGCCACCGCACTCGGTGACACGGTCGCCGAAGCCCAGCACCAAGCCTATAACCTGGTCAAACAGGTGAGCTGGGAAGGAATGTACTGCCGTACCGATATTGGCTATCGAGCCATCGCTCGAGAGCGGGGAGAATAACGCGGATGGAATCGATCATGAGATAACTCATTCAAGATAATTATAAGTTGTAGGAGAAGAGCCGTGGCAAAGAACGTTCCTGCTTTATATGTCTGGCCTGAAATGTGGCGGTGGTTAGGTACTTGCGTGCTGGTACTCGGTCTGCTGACGGGCTGCAACGATGATAACGATGACAATGATTCGGCTCCGCTCTCCTACACGAAAACCATCGCCGATGGTCGTGTTGCCGTACAGCAGGCGCTGAGTCAAACCAACACTCCCTCAGCCTCGGTGGCATTGATCGATGGTGACCGCATCGTCTGGAGCGAAACCTTCGGCACGCTTGATCCCACGACACAAACCGCCCCCAGCTCGACCACGATGTACGGTATTGGCTCGGTCAGTAAGGTATTCGCCGCGATGGCGGTCATGAAACTGGTCGATCAGGGCCTTATCGATCTCGACACGCCGCTATTGCAGTATCTACCAGACTTCCGCATGGCCGTACCGGAATATCCGCAAATTACTGTGCGCATGTTGCTTAGCCACTCGGCTGGCTTTGGGGGTACTGACTATCGCAATACCTTCACCAACGTTGCGGTGCCCGGCTACGCTGCGCAGGTGCAACAGTCGCTGGCCACGCAGCGACTCAAACACTTGCCGGGTGAGATGGCGGTGTACTGCAATGATTGCGTCACGATGGTCGAACCGCTGGTGGCGGCGGTATCGGGTCGCTCCTATACCCAGTTCGTTGCGGACGAGATCCTTGCTCCTTTGGGTATGAATCACAGTCGGTACGCACTGGAACCTTTTGCTGCGGGATCGTTCGCCCCAGGGCGTACTGAAAATCGTGTTGACCCCCAGGAATATACCAACGGCTATGCCACGGGCGGCCTCTATTCCATCCCCAACGACATGGCGCGACTGGCGATGATGTTCATCAACGGTGGGCAGCTTGGAAATGTTCGGGTGCTGTCGGAAGCGGCGGTGGCCGAGATGGGCCGCGACCAGACTCAGAATTTACCCTTCAATCCGATCCCGACGTTTCACTGGGGATTGGGTTGGGATGGCGTAGCGCAGCCGGGTCTGGCTGCGGTGGGTGTGACTGCTTGGCATAAGAACGGCGGAACCCTAACTTATGGCTCCGAGTTTTTCGTGGCGCCCACCGAACGGATGGCGGTGATGGTCACTGGCGCTTCTGTCGCTCTCAACGCGGGCGAATTGGCCGAACGGATCATGCTGCACGCTCTCGCCGAAAGCGGTCGTATTGCTGCCGTTCCCACTCCGTTGCCCAATACGCCATTACTCGAACAACCCGCCACCGACGCCGATCTGGCTGCCATCGTTGGCTATTACGCACAATTCGAAGCACTGCTGCGGGTCGAAGCACTATCCGACCGGAGTTTGAAAATTTCCATCTACCGCAACGGCACCTGGACCGAAATCAGTAGCGGTTTGAAGCAACGCATCGATGGTCGCTTTTCCAGTGATGCCGAGCCGAATGTGGCTTATCGAACGTTTGAAGGAGAAGGGCGGCGCTATCTAGCTGTACGTCGGCCCGCTGGGATGAAGCATTACTTGTTGGAAATTCCCTTTGGAGAACAAGTTGCACCAGCAGCTCCCTTGTCAACGATCTGGCAGGAGCGCGTGGGCCAACGCTGGTTGATGGTCAATGAGGACGCTCTTTCCATCCCGCTGGTACAGGGTACGCCACCCTACTTGGCCCTGGATGTGGTCGATGGCTTGCCCGGCTACCTATTTGCCTCAACGGAAACGACCTCGCAAATCGTCGATCCGGCAGGTAGCGATACCCTGGCACGGATGTTCCTGAAGATCCCGGTGAACTTCGGGCGTGACCTGAGCGATGTGCTCATCGAGACCCGCGACGGTGAAGAATGGATACGCTATGGCAGTACCTTATTCCGCCCGCAAGCCAGCGTACCCGTACTTCCGACTGGCGATAGCGCAATCACCATCGGTGCGGAAGGTTTTGTCGAGTGGCGCAAGTTGCCAATGGCGGGTACGGTGGCTATTACTGGAGCCAGCGCGTGGAAGCTGTACGATGCTGATCTCAAGTTACTGGCATCCGGCCAAGGTGACGGTGCTGCTCGCACTGATACAGCGGGCGCTTATCTGCTGTTGTACGGTGCGCAGAACGCCATGATCATGTTGACCTTGGCGGCTGGATAGCCCGCCTTTAGAACTCTACAGTGTTCCTTAATGCGTTGAACGGAAATCCCTCCCTCAGCTTCTTTCTCATTTATCGTCATCCCCGCGTAGGCGGGAATGACGATGGCGTGTAGGACGCCTCACTTTCACAACCCAAAGCGGGTTGTTATGCCGATTACACATCAGTCTCCATCCCCCACAAGGGGGAGGGAATTATTAAAAACGATCCGTTAAAATTCATTGGGTTGTAGATATGTATAATGGGCAGCCTTAGAACCCCACTCAAATCATTGTTATTTACGGAAAATCTTGCGCCATGCCTATTGCATCCGCCCCATCCAAACCGCTAGAACTGGTCTGTCCCGCTGGAAACCTACCTTCTCTGAAAACGGCCGTGGATCACGGCGCCGATTCGGTCTATATCGGCTTTCGCAACGACACCAACGCTCGTCATTTTCCTGGCCTGAATTTCGATGCCAAGACCGCCGCGCAAGGTATCCAGTACGCCCATGCCAAGGGTCGGCGGGTATTCGTGGCCCTCAACACCTTCCCACAGCCATCCGGTTGGGAGCGCTGGCAACGGGCGGTGGATCAAGCGGCGGATCTGGGTGTCGATGCGGTGATTGCCGCCGATATCAGCGTATTGGACTACGCCCACCGCCATCATCCCGAACTGCCGCTGCATCTATCGGTGCAGGGATCGGCCACCAATTACGAAGCCATTCGCTTCTATCACCAGCATTTCGGTATCCGCCGGGTGGTGCTGCCGCGTGTGCTTTCCTTGGCGCAAGTCCGCCATGTGCTTGAAGACAGTCCGGTAGATCTGGAAGTGTTCGGTTTCGGCGGGCTATGCATCATGGTAGAAGGCCGTTGCCTGTTGTCGTCTTACGTGACCGGTGAGTCGCCCAATATGTGCGGGGTGTGTTCTCCAGCCAAGGCGGTGCGCTGGGAAGAAACACCACGCGGGCTGGAAACCCGCCTGGGCGGTCTACTGATCGACCGTTACACCCCAGACGAACCCGCCGGTTATCCCACCTTATGCAAAGGTCGCTTCACCGTAGCCGATCAGACCTATTACGCTATCGAAGAACCGACCAGCCTCAACACGCTGGAATTGCTGCCGGAGTTGCAGAATATGGGTATCGCCGCGATCAAGATCGAGGGTCGCCAACGCAGTCCGGCTTATGTCACGCAAGTCACTCAAGTCTGGCGGGCAGCCATTGACGCTTGTCAGCGCAATCCAGCCGCGTACACGCCCAAACCGGAATGGTTACGGGAATTGGGCAAGGTGTCCGAAGGTCGCCAGACCACCCTGGGCGCTTATCATCGAAACTGGCAATAGGAGTCTTGGCCATGACGATGACGATGGAATCGCCTGTGCCGAGATTGGCGCTGGGTCCGGTGTTGTACTACTGGTCCAAGGAAGTGCTGCTGGATTTCTATGAACGGGTGGCCGCGTCGCCCGTCGAGATCGTGTATCTCGGCGAAACGGTCTGCTCCAAGCGCCGTGCGTTGCATAGCGAAGAATGGCTGGTACTGGCCGAACGGTTGAGCAGCGCAGGCAAAGAGGTGGTGCTGTCGACTTTGGCGCTGCTGGAAGCCGAGTCGGAGCTGAAGTCCTTGCACCGCGTGTGCGAGAACGGCCGCTTTAGCGTAGAAGCCAACGACATGAGTGCGGTACGGTTCTTGTCCGAACAAGGCGTGCCGTTCGTATTAGGTTCCGGCATCAACATTTACAACCACCGGACTCTGCAATTTTTGGCTGGCTTAGGGGCCAAACGCTGGGTGATGCCGGTGGAGTTGTCGGCCGAGACCTTGGCGACGATACAGGCCGAGCGTCCCGCAGGCGTGGAAACCGAAGTGTTTGTCTATGGTCGCTTGCCGTTGGCGTATTCCGCGCGTTGCTTTACCGCCCGCTATCACGATTTACCCAAAGACGATTGCCGTTTCCGCTGTCTGGATGACCCGGAAGGTTTGATCGTGAGTACCCGTGAGGGGCAGGCGTTTCTGGCGCTGAACGGCATCCAGACCCAGTCGGCGCAAACCTGTAATCTGTTGCCAGAACTGAATGAGCTGCAGGAATTGAAGGTGGACGTACTACGCATCAGCCCACAAGCCGAAGGCACGGAAACGGTGATTGAGTCCTTCGCCGCCTGCTTGCGCGGGGAATGCGATCCGCTCGAAGCGGCGCGGGCCATCAACGCGACCTTGCCCTACGGTGCCTGCGACGGTTATTGGCGCGGACAGGCGGGACTGCTGCAAGTGGCGGAAATGGCCTAAGCGCTGGATCGCCTTATCTAACTACTCGACACAAATCGCCCAGGGTGCGGGTAATCAGGATCAAATCCTGTTCCCGCGACAGGGTGTGTTCTCCATCTTTGAGCAAGATGAC
>JACSSB010000223.1 GCA_014879435.1 Phycisphaerales bacterium | reverse complement strand
TTGGAGGTCCACCCCCCGTCTTGTACCGATTCATAATCCACATTCAAACGGGCAGCGGTGCCTTGCAGGTTGAAGGTGATGGCATCGATCTGGGCGCCATTGTAGCTGTAGCTAATTTTTTGGTGGTCATCGGTGGCTGCACTGAGCAGTTGGCCTTTGGTGTTCCAGCGATAGTCGATGCGCGCACCTGCGCTGTCAGTGAGGCTTTCCAGTTGACCACTGGCTTGTCGGTGGAAAGTGAGGTTTTGACCGCCAGGGCGCACAATGCGAGTCAGGAGCCGATCCCGATCATAGTCCCATTGGGTAGTATGGCCTTCGGGTGCTACGTAGTCGATCGGTAGTTGAATCGCGTTGTAATTGAAGCGATGGGTGATGCCCGCTGGGGTGGTGAGGTCAATGAGGTTACCCTCCGCATCCCAGGTGTATTGGAGAGTGCGGCCATCGATCAGAGTGTGTGTACTTAGACGGCCTGCAGCATCGTAGGCAAAGGACTCGGTTTGACCCATTGCGTTGGTGGTGCTCGCCAACCGGCCACTCCCACCGCCGCTGGTATGCCAGCTAAAACCCGTGCTACGGGTCGTAGTCCCATCTGTACCACTTATATTGCTGAGTTGGCCCACTGCGTTGTAGTTGGGACTCAGTTGCAGACCACTGGATAAGGTCGCACTTTGTATCTGCTGGTGGGCGTTGCGTACCCAGTTCCAGGTACGACCGGTTGGGCTGGATTGCTGAAACACCCCATTACTACTATAGCGTGTGACCCAACTGTCTCGACCGTGAAGGAGCGTGGTCTGGGTCCAGTCTAACGGGTTGTACCACGCATCTACGTCGGTGGCGTTGCGGGTGCTGGCACCGGCACTGGCTTTACTGGTGAAGCCATTGGCAAAACGCACCGTCTGGCTACCTTGGCCTGCAAAAGGTCCCAGGCGGGAATCCGTGCTGGGAACAGTCTCTTGGATCAATCCATTGGCACGCATCACTGTACGGTAGCCGTACGCCGAGGTATGGCTGCTGGATCGGGTGCCGTCGGGGTATTCGGTAAACCGGGAATGACTATACCGTGTGGTGGTGAGGCGGTGCTTGAGTGCACGCCCTTCCGCACTCAAAGCCGTCACGATATGTTGTTTGCTGCTATCCCAGAAGTTTCTTTCTTGCGCACTGACGGCAAGGTTCCAACCGCCTCCAGCAGGATTGTTGTTGGACACCAGGCGCCCACGGGAGGTATAGCTGAAGCGGTCCACGCTACCGCGTGCGTCTTGGTAACGGGTGAGTAGGTTGGAGGTGGCCGAGGCATATTCCATTTTGTGGGTCAATCCGCCAGGCTGTTGCACCTGCACCAATTGCCCTCCGCTATAACTGAGCGTGGTGTGCTGGCCAAAAGGGCCCGTAACAGCGGTGATTTGGCCGGCGCTGTCACGATCAAAGGTCGTCTGATTGCCATGACTGTCGGTGACACCGACGAGTTGGTCATTGGTGTCGTATTGGTAGCTGGTCAGTACCTGGCCGCCAAAGGTGCTGCGCTGGGCGATAGGCCGACCCCGATCGTCAAACTCTTCCACGGTGTTGCCATCGGCCTGTGGAATACGGTAAACCGCGTCTCCAAAAGCGGGCAAGCCAGCACCCACGATACCGATCATCGCCGATGCGCGGGCAAATTTTACACTGATCAAATGATTGGCTGCATCGACCGCGAGGGGCGTAGCATTGCCAGAATCGATTGCATTGCGATAGTTGGATCCCAGTGCGGTGATGTCACCTGCACGGCTGAGATGGCTGTACTCGCCGGATGCCTTCTGGAACAACAGGCCGCCTTGTCGATCCGGTAGCAAATTTGTCGCACCATCCGTGTCCGGCATGGCACGCAAAATACCCGATGCGTTGAATTGATAGAGTCCCCTGTTGGTGGCCAGCCATACGATGCCATCGGGAGAGGCGGCAAGTTGCACTGGACTTGTACCGGGTACAGTGAAGCGTGAGAGGAAGCCGGCGGGGCTAATTTGTAGGAACTGATTCTGCGCGGAGTGCACCCAGATGGTCTTATCTCCCGATACGGCCAAATCGGTCGCGCTGATGGGTACTTGAAGCGCCGCCACACTGTCGATACCTACTAGGGTATTGGCGGGCGCACCCGTACCCGCTATGGTGTCGATGACACCTGCTGGAGTGATGCGACGCAATCTTTGGTTGCCGCTGTCCATGAAGACGATGGAACCGTCTGGTGCTAAGGCTAGCGCGGTCGGTGCATTCAAGCGGGCCGCTGTGGCAGGACCCCCATCGCCCGAATACCCGGATTCACCTGTGCCCGCCACGGTTTCTACGTGGCCTTTGCGGGTGCCATAGAGCCAGACTCGGGTAATCTTATGCGCTTGGGTGTCGGCAAAATACAAGGCACCATCCGCGCCCAGCGCGGTTTGTTGCGACTGCAAGGCAGACGGCATATCCGTTGCGGGTACCTGCGTTTGTGCCGTAAACCCGGTCGGTACCTGGGCGGACTTGGCATCTACAATGCTGCCACCGCTGTTGTATAGGCGTTCTGCACTGGGGTCATACAGGCGTAGCCCTGTCAAAGCCCAACTCCCTGCACTGGCCAAGCCCACTTCAGCACTGGGTAGACTCACACGTGCCAAATATTGGGTGTAGTCTCTAGAAAGTGCTACGCGGTTAGCGACGCGATCCTCGGTGACGTAAGCATCGACCGCAGATAAGCGTGTCGAGATACGTTCAAAAGCGCGGACAAGATCCGCTCTAACTGGATAACGGATCGCTGGATAGACATAGCTGACCCGCATCGTGGACATTGCACCCCCGTTCACAGCGCGACCGTAGGCATCGCGCCCATCCCAGCCTAAGGAGACACGTTGGTTGGCACGCCAGCCTGCACGCGAAATGCTATGCATCTGCGTACGCCCAGCAGCTTTCTGGTGCACATCAATACGCACAAGCGCAGAGGGCATGGTTGCACCCGTGGCCCGAACCGTCTGCTTACTGGACCCTAGGCTGATCCGATCGCTGCGGTAATAGAGACTGAAGGGGGTTCCTGGCAGATCTACATCCTGGCCCAACGCACGGACAGTGGGCATAACCTCACAACCGGGCAGCGTTGTGCAGTCTGGTCGCTGCTCTTGGGGCGGCTCCTCTTGGGGGGGATCTTCTTCCGGGGGCGGCTCCTCATCAACGGGTGGTTCCTCAGGCTCCTCATCAGCGGGCGGATTGTCATCGGGTGGGGGTTCCGCATCGGTGGGGGGCAGCCACGGCCAGTTGCAGTCCCAGGGCGTAAAATGCGTCATGCGCACACGCCAGAGCGTGGTACCCACCGCACGGGTGCGGGCCAACAACGTCAATTCCTCATCCTCAAAACCCAGCGCCTGCCGTTCTGCCGCCGTGGCCGCACGGGCTTCAGTGGTGACTTGTACGAGGGCCTTACCCTGCGCATCAACGCCCAGCACCTTGATAATGCGACCGTTGTCTTCGCCGATCCAGGTGGTCTGGGTAAAGTCGTACCAACCCACAGGAACGGCCGTGCCGACGGGCATGTCGATGAAATTATCGACATAGCTGACCACTGGTTTGCAGCTTCGTCCACGGTGAAGTTGGCCGCCCAGGTGTATCCGACCGCGAGGTTGAGATCGGCGGGCATGGATTGCGGGCCGCGCGAGCCAACGGTGTACTCGCTGACGCGCACATTCATCTGCGTTAGGGGTTGTGTACTGCCATCGGGCAGGACGGCAGTGGCCTGGGTGTTGGCCGGAAAATAGATACTGGTGCGACGATCGCCCCGACCGTCACTGAGGATGCTGCCCCAGTACAACTGAGGTTGCGTAGCCCCTGCGGTGATGGAGGTGTATTGCGAATCGTAGGGCAGCAGCACCACTTCCGGGGCGATGGCCCAATCGCGCCACGGGGCTTGGAAGCGCCGCTGTGCGCTCATGTAGCCAAGCTTCTCGATGTGCACGGTGATCCAGCCGCCGCCATTGGCCGCGAGATCATACCAGCCGTCCGCCCGTGTGCGGGTTTGCCCGTATTCGGGATGGCCCGCAATGCGTACAGTAGCCCCTGGCAAAGGCTGACCTGCATCGTCCAGCACTTGCCCACGGACAACCGTGGCTGTGACCGGATCAATGGCACCGTCTTGTACACCCGTTTGAATGGGGTCGGCCGCTTGATAGAGGAAGGCCGTGTGCTCTGCAAACGGGGTAAATCCGGTGGAGGACAGCGCCGTAGCTTGGGTGATGGGATCGGCGGGAAGTTGCCGATCATCGCTGACATACAGTGGAAAGACCTGAGTCTGGGTATGCCCTGCATTGTCTTGCGTTTGTAAGCGCACCCAATAGATACCGGCAGCAGTCGGCGTCCAGACCAACTGTGGATTGGACAGAGCACCGGTAATTTGCATGCCCGCCGGGCTTTGCGTGAGGGTAAGGCTCAGGCTTTGTCCCTGTTGATCGGTGGCCTGGGGGGCGTAGTGCCACACCTGCCCGACCGATGCGACGAGGCTGGGATGGGTCAAAAAGCGTGGCAGTATGCTTTCGGTTTCCAGCACAGATAAAGTGCGCTGGGGATTAGCCGCTTCCACCGCATCGATACGCAGGAACATTTGATCGTCTTGCAGGACGACCGTCAGCTGATGCAGATCGGCCGTACCCGACACCTGGTCGCCCGTGATGTCCGTAGCGAGCGGCGAAATACCCGCCCAGTCGTCGGTGTTGCCGTCGATCATCAGGGCAAGAGCGGCAAGAGCAGTACCGCTGATCGCGATGAGTAAAAGTGCCAGCAACAGCGGTGCAGCCTCCTTGCGTGCGAGGGTGCATACCATGAGGACGCCCAGCACCGCTAGCAGCAGCGCCAGTAGCGCTAGGGCATGCGCCGAAGTGGCTGGAATGGGTGTTGCAGAAGCAGGTGCCGGGCCTCTGGGTGCTCCGGCGAGCGTAATGTTGGAGGTGCTGTCGGGCGATAGATAATTGATGAAGTCGCCGTCTGTGGCCACAACCACTCTGGAGCGGGAGGTTATGCCCATCGTGGAAATCGGAATCAGTAGCTCCAGTTGTGCCAGCAGATTTGCACCGTCTGGGACAAGGGCTACTGTGGGCGCGGTCTGCCCCACCGGAGTGGCCCCGGTGAAGCTGTTTGCCGCGCATGATGCCAATGTGGCACCGCTCGCATTTCCCGCCGCATCCACAGCAACGGTCACTTGGTACTCAAAACCCGTTGCCGTACCCGGACCAAATCGATCCACCAGATCCGCAGTACAACCGGTAGCGGCGTTGGCATCGCTGTCAATGAAGAGGCGGTAGGTGCCTGCAGCCGCCCAAACGTGCGGTGCTGCAAGGGTCATCCAAAGGGTCAGTAGGCTGAACACCAGTGTGCGCATCCATCGCAAGTGCTCGCTATTAAATGTGGCAAGCGAGTATGGCCGTGCGATGCGTACTTGGTGTGCAGCATTTTGTGACATAGATCTTTCCTTAATCCTATTCCACAGTAAATTCGGCAAATATGCAGGATATCTCTACCATCAAGCCGTCGCTAAGACGGCCTTGTATAACTCTAGAAGGCGTCGTTAGCATAATCAAATAAAATTTGCAAATATTATTTTAATGCTCAACCACCACTAACTTTGGTGATGGCTGAGCTAGGTATCGATATCCTGATTTTCGGTCAAAGCACACCCAGTGTTTGCCGCAGGGGTTCCATGAGGTGTGATGCACGCTCCTGAAGCATTTTGATGTTTGCTTCTTCGCAAATCGCGACGCTAGCGGCTAATGGCGGCGTCGAAAATTCACGTGGTGATTGTAGTAAGCACCGGAGATTCCCAGTCCAGTCCGATAGGAGCCAACCCAGACTCGCCATTAATGCATGATGATCGATGGCGTTGAGTCCACGATGGACATGCCAACCTTCTTGGCAGTGATGAAAAGAACGATGAGCATCGTCCCTACCTAAAGCATAAAAGCGTGCTAAATCGATTAAATGGAGACAGCAAGCAGCATCGGTCGGTCCCTCAAAAGTTTCGATCAGGGTCAACCGATCCGTTGAAACTACCGTCTCACTCACACCACATAAATACTCAGCTAACACGGCTAAGGTGGCTAGCACCTCTGGTAAGAAGAGCGACCACGCGCCACCGATCAACGGCCACGGTAGCTGCACCTTTCCTTGTGGGTGATACGTTGCTGCGATCAATGCCGCCTCTAATTGCGCCGCATACGGTGAGGGAATGTGATCGGTACTATTCAAGACGATATGGTGCTCAGGACAACTGCTGACCCAACCGGATCGCCAGGGACGACGATCATGTAAGGTGCCTTGGTCCGCTAGGCAATGCCAGCACCGTCGCCGCCAATACCGAGTCGATACTTTCCACATCGAATCCGATGGCGTCCATCGTGAAAAAGAATCTTGGCGCATCGCGTAGATATGCGCGCGCGGTAAGCGCGTGGCATCTGCTAGCAGGTCTGTCGCCCAACGCGGAGTTTCCCCATTCAATTCGTAGTGTTCTAAAGAATACAAGGGCGGAGGAAGGCGAGCGCCTTGGCACAGGGCGCGAAGCATGTCAGAACCACTCATGGCATACCACTTTCCCACCCGATCAGTCCAAGAACACAGGGTTTCATCGGGAAATGGTCGCGGTGCGACCGGTAGCGGACGGATACCTAAGTGCGATGGCTCCATGACAGACGTAGCCGCCCGCTTGCCCGTACTTCTCGCTCGGTCAGGACTACCCAAGGATAGCCCGTTTGCCGCCACACGACTTCGCCTAGTCGCGCAAGATGGCTTGTCTGCTTGGCCGCTTCATCGGCATATTTGACCTCAATATAGGTGTCATGGCCAAACCCAAGCGCATGCAATTCGTCGGGTAGTTGAGTGTATACGACTCGATAATCAGGCGTATATCGGGCAAGGTAACCGTCTGGATGGCCATAATGTAGCGTGATGGGTTGTGCCACGATCCTGTGAAATCCCAGCCGCTGGACTAGCCAAGTGACGGTATCCCGCTCCAGAGTACTCTCAAACGGAACAGCGCCATGTCCAGGGACCACGGGGTGCCACCCGGTGATATGGCCACACCGTGATAGTGGGATGTGGCGGGTGCTCATAACGACGCGAGCACTTCTGCGGAATCGCGCTGCAATTGCGGTGGATACTGAGCGGCAGTCAGCATCTCATCATTGATGGCTTCTTCACCGGCAAGGATGGCATGGATGGCCGCACGGCTCAGCAAGCGCACAACATTGCCGGTGATCCCATCGGTTTGTGTGTGAATACGTTTTACAAAGGCTTTACGTACCAGATTGGAGGGTTTACGCAAGGGTAAGATGGTTTCCAGCGTAGCCAACAATTGACGAAAAGATGCATCCGCCTGCCACCGTGGTAGGTGCAGTGGTTCAAAGCGAGAACTAATTTGAGCATCACTTTGCATAGTGTGTAAGGCATCTTGAGTACCTAAACAGACGATCGGGATACGTAATGAATTTGCAATAAACTTGAGTAGATTCAGCGATCTCCGTTGCTGACGTGCCGTGCCGCTTAATAAATTGTGGACTTCATCAATGGCCAAGAGTCGAGGCTTGATGATTTTTAAAAGTCGTAATGCAGTACGTTCGAGAACATCCAAGCGCTCCTGGCCATAGGAAGGCGCATTGAGGGTATCGAGCAACTGGGCGTAAAAGCGTCGTTCTTCGGGGCCTGGTGGCATTTCCATCACGATAATGGGGTGGTGCTCGACACCCGTTTCGGTATCAAACTTAGCAAGAAAACAACGCCGGAAGCGCTCGATAATCTTGGTCTTACCCATGCCGCTATCACCATAGATCAGTAAGCAGGGCATACGCGCACAGGGGTGGTGGTGCATCAGATCGTGGAGTAAATCCAAGGCGCGCTCGGCTTGGGTAAAACCGATCCAGCGGTCAGCCTGGATAAACTGGAGGCGATCAGCATCCGTCAAATGTACCGCGTCATTGGCTAATGGTGAGAGATGGGGCAGATCTTGACGTTGCGTAGTGGTCATGATTCCCAGATCTCCACCTTGAACGGAATCGGTACTTGGCTGTAATCGATGTCTTGGCCCTTGGCAGGTTTTTGCTTGACGGGATTGCCACCCGGTGGATGTGTCGTAGCGGCCCGCCGTGCTTCGTCTTGTTTAGTCGCAGAATGCCGGGCACGACGCGTCGCAATACGTGCATCATTAATGAGTGCGCGCTGTTTTTCGACGATACGAAATACCGCATCAGGATCGGCCGCCGCAATGCCTTGGGCGCGCAAGGCACGTTGTGCCACCCGTAGTTCCCATAAGGTGATTTGCGACCAGCGTAAATCCGCATAATGTGCCGCTATATCATCGCCATTTGGCAGCCGTATCCAGACGGTGGTCAAATCGCGGGGGTCATAGCGTACTAAGCATTTTTCAGCGAGGCGGCCGAGCCACAAGCCCAAAGTATCACTCCAGTAGCGTAAACCATGGAGATAAATGCCATCACGGCGAAGTTTCCTGTACGCAAATGGCATGAAATCCAAGCTAAAACGACTCGAATTAGACACGTGCCGAGGATCACCCTGCCTTTCAACGCCACGACACCACATCGCACGTGGGGTCGTCTCTAAGGTTCGATGAACACTATCATGATAACTGGCGATTTCGAGAGCGAGCCAACGTTCAAACTCGGGTAGCGTCAGGCTCGCGTGTGCTTCAGAAGCATAATCACCTTTTTCAACAATATTGGAGAAGGTAGTGCCAGGTAATAGATGCACTTTGCCCATCAAGGTGCCGATGAGGCGTTCGATGTGACCCCCGTAGTGCGGCGTGGCGACAGGACGGTAGTTGATGATGATGCCATGCTCGGCACAGCCGTACTGCAGAGCCTTGGCGTGGAACTCGCGGGCATTATCCAGATGAATCGCATCGGGTACGCCAGCAAAGGGCCAGGAAAGATCCAGTCCGCGTTCGGCCAACCACACATATTTGTCCAGACAGGCATGCGCCAGACACAAGGCGACCGTCGTCGCCGAGGGCACCTCAAAAGCGATGTGAAAGCCGACAACCACACGCGAGTAAATATCGACCGCGAGGGTGAGCCATGGGCGTCCTAAAGCTTCGCGACGAATGCGATCCACCACGATGAGATCTACTCGGGTATGGTCGATCTGAATCAGTTCAAGTGGATGCTGAGCCTCAAAATGCGCGGGGATTGCTCCTTGTTGATCATGGGCTCGTTTAGTCCCTTCTCTGGTCTTACGTAAACGGCACGGATCATAATCCTTTAACCGACGGACAAACGTTTGATAGTGAGGAAACGGTAAATTGTGTTGGTGGCAAAGCCGCTTTAACTCGTTATAGCTATCTGTTTTTCGCGGTTTTTGTTTCGTCGCATGGTAAGTTTCAATCACTGCATTAATGAGCGCTTCACGCGCATCATCAAGACGCCGATTCCCCTTTGATTGACCGCGCGGACTGCTCAAGAGTGAGGAGGTACGAGGATCCGAACGAAATTGTCGAATCAGTCGCCAGATCCAACGTGTCGATAGCCCAAGCCGCTCTGCTGCCGCATCAATCATGGGCACTGGGACTACCGGCAGGGCAGCAATAGGTTCCAGTACTGTGCGCCGTTGAAGAGCTTCCTGCCACCGATGATCTTGCATTGGGGACAAGGGTTCACCAAAAAGTGGACAATGAAGAGACTGAAGTAATTAAAGCACAATTTTGCGTTGGTGAAGTATTAAAGGCATAGTTAATTGTGCCTTTAATACTTCACAACTATATGATCATAGATCTCTTATAAAGCAATTTAATTACTTGATTTTTCAGATATAAATCCTGAAAAAACGCGGCTTATGTAAGAGATATAATGAGATCCACTAGTGAACGATTAAAGGCACATCTGACATGAAAAAACATGATATTATGTTTATTTTAATCAACATATTGCTGTACTTCCAGCAACAGCGATTACAAAGTTTTTATGTATTGATTTTCCTTTAAACCCTCGGATCATCACTCAGCTTTTCAACTCCGAAGGTGTTGGCAACGGCTGACCCAGAAAAATCAGCCCACGATAGCTGCGTGCCACACGCGTCTTGTCTGGGTGTAACTCCAATCCCATTGTCTTCAATTTCTGACCGACGAACCGTAACGCTTCATTCGCCCGGCGCTCGTCGGGGGCAAATAATAGGAAGTCATCGGCAAAGCGTACGAACGGGATATTTTTCCCGGTCAGTGCCATATCGAGTTCATGTAGGTAAAAGTTACACAGCATCGGCGAAATCACCGCACCTTGGGCTACCCCTCGTCGGGTTCCTAAAAAACTCAACGACGACGCTCCTTCGGCCAGCCAAAGATCGATCAACGCCAGTAATTCCCGATCCGGGATAGAGTGCTTGAGTATCTTTTGCAAAGGGCGGTGAGGGATATTATCGAAAAATTTGGTGATGTCGGCATCGACCAGCCAGGGCAAACCACATTGGATCCGCTCGCAAGCCCGCCGGTACGCCATCTCTATGTTGCGTCGTGGCCGATAACCGAAGCTGTCGTTGTGAAACAATTGCTCTCCAATCGGTTCCAACACGCTAAGCACCGCTCGCTGCACCAGTTTGTCCCGCAAACTGAGCGCTGACAATACCCGCTGTTTGCCATCGCCCTTTTCGATGGCGAACTGGCGCAGCGGCGCGGGTCGGTAACGACCGCTCCGTAGTTCATCCGCCAGTTCCAGGAGGTGCAATACCCAATCCTTTTCCATTTCCCAGCGTGGTAAGCCTGGTCGCCATACTGTCTTGTCTGGTCGTAACCGTTTCCAGGCAGCATTCAACGTGGCCGGTGACAAAGCTAGATCCAGTAGTTCAGCCATCACCCCTCATCTCCAGTTTCGCTTCTTCCTCTAATCCTGCCTGTCCCCCCGTGCGTAACAATGCCCGCAACACACGTGTCATCCGTCGGCACTGCGTGGCCAAGCTGGCGTCGCCAGCCGTTTCGGTCACCCCCTCGGTTTGCAATTCAACCTCCTCCGAGAGCAACGATAATCCGGTGTCGGGGTTGATCGGCAACGGCCAGCGCCAGCGCACCTCGGCCCAGGCCCGATAGAATAAATTGCGTCCATCTTTGTTCAGAAGGCAATGATCGGCCTGTTTCGTGAAATGGTGCGGCGTCAATATGCGATCCAACACACTCAATACGAAGGCATCCACCCCCGGTCGCAACGGCTCGATCAAGTCCAGCACTAGAGACTCCCGACCGGGCACCACGCCATGCAGAAACCCGAGCGCCGGGTCCAGGCCCGCCGCCTGTACCGCGCCGAGCATCTCCCCACCCAGCAGGGTATAGCCCAACGACAGCAACACATTGACCGGGTCGCGCGGTGGCCGCCGGTTGCGTCCAGCAAAACCCCAGGTCGGTGGTAGGGACACCGTCAGCCAATCGTACCAAGCCGCCGCCGCCGAACCTTCAAATCCCATGACCGCCGGGATATCGGTTGCTTCGGATAATCTGGCAAGCTTGCCATCGAAGAGATCCAGCAAGGCTTTGACCGGTGTTGCGGGTGGAATCGCACACCAAGCCGTCGCACCGACCGCTAACTGACGCTGATAACGCAGCTTCAATCCAACCAGTTGCCGGGCGATAGCCAGAACCGCCACCGGATCGCTGGCCCGCTGATGCTGCTGGCGGCGTAACTGGATGGTGTTAGACAATCCCGATCCCAGCCAGGCAGTACTACCCTTGCCGCGCACGGGAACCAGCACCGCCGGAATACCCCGCTCGCTCAATTCCCGCCAGACATCACAGGTAACCGCTGGTGCGCCGTGTACCACCACCATACCCACCATGCCCAACGGCACCCGCTGCAAAACCCCATCGGATTGCTCCACCCGCAGCGCGTGCCCTTCCAGTCGGACCAGCGTATCTCGCCGGTCCAAAATCAATAACAAATTACTAGCCATGATGCTTTCCCCACAGCCGCGTTACTAACCCCCACAGTCCCTGATGCTTGACCACCAACGATGGCTTCTTCTGGTTGATACTGGCTTGTGGCGGTTGCAGTAGCGGCCCGACCACCGCTGATTGCCCCGCTAACCACACCTCGGCCGGATGCGAGATGGGATAGGCGCGGACGTCGTCCAGGTGACGATGGATGCGTTGGGTCACGCCCTCTAGCGTTTGCCGCAATTCGGTATCGGTGACGTGAAGGAAAAATACCGATTGCTGGGCCGCCAGCCCCCGCTTGCGCAGATAATGGTGAACCTGCCGCAAGCGTTTGGGATCGCGGATGTCGTAAGCCAGCAAATACCAACTCTGATGGATCGCCATGACGCACCTCAATGGATATTCAACAGTTTGGTGAATAGGGCATCTACCCGCCCCACTCCGCAGGTGTACAGCGGCCGCCGGGGCGCCACCCAGGCCAGCAATAGGCGGTCAGTAGCGGGATCGATGGCCTGCCCGAGTTGGATGAATAACTCCTGGGCTTCGGTGATCGACAACACGCACTCGTGTACCGATTTCTGGCCATCCAGCCGCCATTCGAGCAGGATCTTGTATATTTGTCGGCGTGTTGCATTGGCGCTGATGTCGTAGGCGATGATGATGGGGTTACGCGACATGACGATTCGCTCCAGAGCGGGCGGGCACCGTTGCTAAGTCGGTTGAGATTTCCAATCGGCACGGTGCAACGCGGAAGAGTTCCTTAGCGGCTGATGCCTTCGTGGATGATCGCGACGAACTCTGCTGCCAATTCCTCCAACATGGCGTGGAACTGCTCCACTGCCTTTAGTAGCCGGTCTTCTTCCTTATGGCGTAGATAATCATTACGCAGATTATCGAGCCGCTGAAACCGACCATCGATCTGCTGGTTGAAGGTGTCGGTGCATTCATCCATGGCGGCTTGCAGCTTCAAACTTTGCCCAGCAAAAAACTCCTGACGCTCACGGCGAATTTCGCTTTTACCGGTCACCAACAGGTGGTTACACATTTCCTCGACGGCTTGCAGTTTGGTTTCCACTGCCATGTGTAAAAGTCGCTGGCGGTAATCAAAGCCGGTCTTGATCTGCTCCAGTTCGTGGTCGTAAACAACGCGTTCTAGTTCTCCAGGAAACAACCGACGAAGCAGATTGTTGTGCGCACGACTGAGCGTGTGATCCACCAGCTCGGTGTTACGGGTGACGTGCGGGGCCAACTCGCAAGGTTCACGGTCGAGAAGGCTGCGTTCGGTGTTCGGTATGTCGTTCATGAATGTGCTCCCCTATCGAATATGCGGGCACATTCCAGCACAAGTCCCACGTAATTGACTTATTCGGCAAGCTTGCCGTTGGTGGCAATTACTCGGCGCAAGCGATGTTCGATACAGTCCCGTTCGGTGCCGACCCGTTCGCGCAAGTCCTGATCGGTGGCGCGAGCGAGCCGCAATTCGGTTTCTACTTGGGTGAGATACTGATAACGATGAAGACGATAATCCCTCTCGGCACGCAACAATGGCGCATAGGCACGAGCAAGGTGACCCAACACCACCGTCAGTGCTAATTCCAGCAACAGCGCCAAAAACACCGACAAGGACAGCAACAGTTCCGTTTGGGTCAGCGGTAGGTGATAAAGGTGAGTTACCGTACGCAACGCCCTCAGATCAACGCCTCCCAGGTGAGCAAGAAAGAAGTGGATCGAGCAGAACAGCGCCAGCACCCACAAGGCCAGTCGAAGCAAACCCAGCGGTACGGCAATGGAAACAGTAAGAGTAGGACTTACGTGCCAATAGCCAGCCGCCAGCACCCGACCGACTACGAATAGAGCAGTGATCATGCTCGCCAGCCAAGGAAGACCCGCATAGGTAGCGATGCCGTGATTCTGGATCAGAAACGAAACGGCGAGCAAAGCACTCGCCATGGCAAATTGCAGGACGCCGCCGAGACGCGACAAAAGGTGGGTAAACATGAGCTTTCTTCCTCGTAGGACTAGTCTGGCACGACTGTGCCACGGGTCCGGTCGAGGGAGGGTGACTGGCAAGCTTGCCGTCGGTATTTAAGCCAACAATCCCAAACTACTGGGTAGATAGGTTGCTTCGTCAGTGATGACTCATTTTTGAATTCATCACGCTTACCCACCGATCAATAACTGCTGAATAGCCTGTAACCGTTCGCGAGTTCTGCGGTTGACGCTGATAGTTTCACGAATCAGCATCCAGGCATGCTGGCGTCGGGGTTTATCCAAGTCCGCCAACTGGTGCAACAAGGCATCGTCAATCGCTTCCAATTGTTCCCGCTGACTGCGCCCGTTGTCTTGCAAAATTGCTTGTAGGATTTTCAGAACAGGAGTCGAGGAAATCCAATCTTGTTCAGTAGCCGGGTTTGGTGTTGGTGTTGGTGTTGGTGTTGGTATTGGTGGAGATGAACTGGCCATTGACACGGATGGTGTTGCTGGTTCTGGTTGTCCCAGCACGCCCGCTGGCGTCGGCAATACTTGGCGATTACGGAATAGCTTCGGATTAGGGAGATAGGCGGTTTTTTCTCGTGAAGAAGGTTTGTTATTCCAATCGAGCAACAGACCAAGCGTCTGCAAACGGGGAATCTCCCACAGGTTGGTGTTTTCGGGAACTGGTGAGGTCGGTACGCTACTATTGTGATGCTGTACGATAGCACTACGAAATGCTTCGTAAGCTTCGGCTAATTTACCGTCCTGATCAGTCTGCTCCAACCGCCCATCCGCCGCTAACGATTGATAACGTTTCACCGGGTCGTACAAGCTGGTAACGACCTGAATACGGACTGATCCCATCCCCAGTGGCTTGCCCATACCCAGATGATGGCGGTAGTCCGTTGGTAGTTGCAGGGCAGCCAAGAGAGCGCCCAATTCCAACTGATTGAGATTCTCGAACCGTACCCGCCCACAGAATTGCATTCCTGGTTTCACCGGACGGATGACAGTGTATTGCTTCAGGCTTTCCCGAGGCTGGTCTATTAGCAATTCCTTTTCATCAGGCTGTCCTCGATGCCAGTACAGCTTGAAGCCACGTAGCGCCGTGGTTGTCGAGCCTCCGCTATCCGGCGATGGTGCTGAATAACTCAGCAGATTCCTCTTCTGACCTTCAGGGTCGTTCTGCACCAGATAGTTCTGATACGAGGTCGGTTTGGGTGTGGATAGCACCGCTGGCCAGCGAAAACCGTTTTTTTCCTCCAGGAAAGGCGAACCGTTACCGATCCATTCGGCATCGTCGAAACGCACTCGGCTCTTGTGCGAGCCAGCTTGAGGTTTGCCTTTCTGTGGTTCGCCATTCACCGTGCCAAATATCGCCTCAGCCAAATCCAGCGGACCATCAGCATCGACGGTGAACTGCGGCACATAATCGCCAGTGTAATTCGTGTACGGCAAGCGAAAGAACAAGGTGGGTCCGATGAATTCTAGTTTGCCGCTCGGGTCCAGCAGATAGAACAGTGGGTCACCGGACCTGCGAACCTCACGACAAGGAATACCACGTTGCTGATCGCGATCCTCGCAAAACTGCTCCCACATCGCTTCTGGAATCGGGATAGGAGTGGCTTTTGTATCTTTCTCGTAAATCACCGTGTGCATGTGGCGACTGCCCATTGGTCCCGAATAGATCAACTTGCCAGGTTCCATACCGGCTGGTGCTGTGGTGGAACTGGTGGTTCGGGCAGCCAGATTTTTGATTCGGGCATAGTACAGAACAAGGCCATTGCGATGCCGATGGGATTTCTTCGGTTCAGGCTTGACCCAGACATCCTCAACCACGTTTTTTTGTGTCGTCGAAAAACCATACTGGCTTAGCGTGTCCAGCTTCACCCGCACGAAGCTGACACCACTAAGCTTACGAGCTGGTCGTATTTGCCAACCACCGGTTGCCTTATCCTCCTCCAAATAGCCACCCCGTACCCGGTCGTTGGGATAGTCGAACTGCATTTCTTTAATTTTCTTGAGGAATCGTTCGTTGTACGCTTGGCCGGTCGGCGTATTTTGATCAGCCACTGCCCGATGCACCAATCGCTCGTCGAGAATACGCACCCCTTTACCCTTTTTAGAGCGCCGGGTAAGCCGACTGTAGGTCAGAATTTCTACCAGTGCCCGTGTCATGCCACGCAAGCTAGAACCGGGAATGACCGGCTGTCCTTCTTCGCCAAGATGATAAAACGCTTGGCGCAGAGGGGATTGTTGGACTGTTTTCTGTTCTTCAGCAGGCGGATAGGCACAGCGAGTGTATAACTCGGTTTCAGTAGTGATCGTCAGCTCGATAAAACCGTGCAAGCGCTCTGGGTCCAACCGGTCGTGTTGCTGGAAAGGTTCGGTGTCGGGGTAAAAAACCGCTTCCGGTAGCGGCACGAAATTGTACGGAGCCTGACCGCGCCGCTCGCGCTCTATAGGGGTTACATGTTCGGGAAGAGGCATGTCATTCTCCTTCTAGGGTTCCAGCGCTAATAATCGATGCTCGGCTACGCGTAATAGACCGGTTTCCGGCTCCATCGCTAGATAATGGCGTGCCCGCAGCCATCCAAGTTTGGATTGCTGTAAGTCGTGCTGTAAGCCGTAACGCTGCTCCTGCCAAGCGGCGTATGCTTCACCGTCAGAGTCCTCTCTCACAAGGCACACTTCCAGATCCATATCGGCCCGCCATGCCCGCAACTCCTGTTCGGCATTGAACAATCGCAGATTGAGTAACGTGTCATGCCGCAGCAACACCTCCATGCTAATGTTGATATTAGTGGCCAAATCCAATTCGCCATCGCGTATCTGGCCCCAAATGACACCGCCAAAAGTTTGGCCAAAGAGCCAGCCCGTCGGTCGTTGCCAAACAGCGTTCAGAGCTGCACATAAATCAGTATCGATCAACTCCACTCGCTCAAATTGGAGATATCGATTTTCCAGATGAACCTTGCTCATTGGCCGTCTCCAATGCCGAGATAGCGGTGCAGGGCATGGAATTCTTCCTGAAACGCTGTCACGGGTTCGCAATTAACCGTGCCATCCTCTTGCAGATACAGCTTGATCGGTGGTGTGGTAACGATAGCGAACGGTTTATCGAGTAGCGGTTGCAACCGGCCTCGCCCGACTCCACTTTCCGCTCCGACCGTCAACTCGCCAGCAGCCAAGTCGCGCAACGCCAATAGCAATAACGCCTGTGCAGATTTAGCCCAAATCCAATCCCAATTCTTACCGCCCGCTTGCAAACACAGTTGTAACTCGATCTCTCCGCCATATTGAGCATCTTCGGTGAACAATAGGCTTTCCACCGCTCCACCGGTCCACGGATCAATCCGTACGCGAGTGTGGCGCAATGACTGGCCGCCTTTTATGGACGCCTCGCGGATCGTGACCCGCGAAGCCCAAGCTTTTTGGTCACCGCCGATTTTGGCTGGCCCAAACATTTCGCTTATCAGCTTTTCGGCTAACAGCTCATTGCCTTGACCAGCCAAGGTCAGTGCGATACGGCGGCAACGATGACGCAAGACGCCACCCAGCGAAGTGGCTGGCAATATGCTTTCCAGCGTCGAAGTGCCATTCCGCCAGCACAAGCGTTGTAGGTGGCTGCGATCCGGTTGATCCGGGTCATGGCCTTCCGAACCGACCAGCAATGAACCGGCTAGCTGCAAATTCACTACCACGTTGAAATCACGAGTCTCCGTCGATTGGGGTAGAACTATCTTCAGGTATTTCGCCAAGGCGGCAGTATCTGGGTACGTCACTGTGGTGACTATCGGCCAGTCCTTTGGCATTCCGTGCAGTTGCCGCCCCAGCCAAGCGTACCAACCGATGGGTGTATCCAGTCGGTAATCCTCCACCTGCCAATATCCTTGTTGCCCGGCTACCAACCGAGTTTCGCCGAAACCGCGCCGGGTTCGCGCGCCGAGCATCAGTTGGCCATTTTCCAGGGCCAGCAGAATATGCAGCAGACCACGTAGCAACACTTCGTCCTGCTTTGGTTCTCCAAACAGATCCAATTGACCGCGCAAACAAAAGCGAACCCCAACTGGGAGCAGTTCCAGGTCGTATTTTTTCTTGTCAGCAGCCACTCCCCGACAGGCATCAATTGCTACACCGTCGCGCAATTCCGTAGGAACCGATTCGACTTGCTCGATTGACGCATCGCTGAGCAGCAGCCGGGCTTGGTTACCGTTTGGATTACTCCACACCGCACCGAACAGAGCTTGGGCCGCATCCTCATCTACTCTGGTTAACAGTGCCCGCAACAGCCCAGTCAATGTTGTGCCCGGCAGATAAGGCCGACCTCCGCCATCGCGTAACAGAGGTCGATCTGAAGTCGCATCGGCATCCGCGCCGCCGAGATGGCAAGGGGAAACCAATTCCAGCAAGCCGGTCCATACCAAGCGGCGACCTATTTCACGATATTTCTGAAAATGGGCGGTCATCATTTACCCCCGCGTCGCTGCGCTGACAGATTGTTTTTGTGCGCGCCGTCTCAACTGTTCGCAAAACACATCCAGATAGGTTTGCAGCAACCGCCAGCAGTCGTTGTCGCCCAACAGATCAATTTTCAATTTAAGCCGCGTGCAGACCTCAGTCACTTCAATGCAGTCAATCCATCCCGGTGGATTTCCGTCTCCGCCCAACATCCAGGCGATTAGCCAGTCGTGCAGGTTTTTCCCATCCTGGCGAGCACGTGCCAGCGCCTGACCTGCCTTCTTCAAGCCTTTATTCTGGGGGCGGTCCTTATCTTGTGGCCGACGGCTGGCTCGCAATAGAAAATCTTTCACCTCGTCAGCAGTAGCAGCCGTGCGAATACGCGCCCGCAATCGACCGATCAAGGTCGGCGATGGTGGCCGACTGACTTGGTTGGCATCTTCCACGGCGCGGTGGGTGAGCGCCCGCTGCACAGCGTTTCGCAGCAGATTGCGTTGCAGGAAGATCAGTTCCGGGGATGGTAGAGAAGACGGTGCTTCGGGTTCCGAATCCACCAAGCGTTCCTCGTGGGCCTGAATTTCAAGGGCACCATGCCATTGCGCTGTCACTCGACCAAAACCTTCAGCCCGCCGTGACCCGATGCCCCGCCAAAGCAACGCGGACAGACGGGTCGAGTCCAGTTGAGCGTTTTCGTAAACCAACACACTGCCAGCAGTTACTGCCGGATGAGATGGGCGCGGCATCCGCCAGTGCGACACATAGCCAGTTACCAAGCGGCTACCGAGAAAACGCGCTATCGGCGCCTGGTTGATTCCCAGCGCTTTACGTAGATCTTGCTCCAACGCCAAAGGATCGGGCAGACCATGCTCGTTGATACCCAGATAGTCGGACAGCAGAGTAACGACCAACTGGCCTTGTTCCTGTTCCTCATCCGTGAATTCTTGTCGTTCGGGAGCTTCTCGCCAGTATTGGGCATCGTCATCGCTGAGTATTTCCACTTGTGCCCAACCGCCGTAAGTGGCGGTACGCGAGCGCCCGAGCGGTAAAGGTCCGGCTTCGAGCAAGGCGCGAATGGTGGTGGCATCCTCCGCCGTTTCACAAAGGATATGGCCGATGAACTGCTCGCCAGCATCTAACGAGACATACGAGAACATCACGCCATTTTTAGAACGACCAGCTTCCCGATCATCGCGAGTATGATGCAGGCGAGTGGTTAGTTTAGGTTGGCGCCTCCCTAGCCGGTACACCATGCTTTCCTTACCTTCAGTTTCTTCCACCTGAACAAACGGCCAATCAAAAGACTTCCATTGTGTATCAGGTTCTTCCTGAACTTGATCTTCAAAAAATGGACTTGCCTGATCGAATGCGGGATTCGATTCGCCTTTGCGGTTTACCATACTCAACGGACACGGCAACAATCGCTTGCCGTTTTCGCCCTCAGCGTAGGCATTTAACCACCGTGAGCTATCCAGAAAATAACGCCGGAATTCAGGGTCGCCAGCCGGATCGGCACAAACAGGGTGTTGCTGACCCAGCCAGCGCCAAGCCATGGCACCGAGCACGGTGCTGCCGCTGATGTAAGGTCGAGTTTCGACAGTGCTGGTCTCGCCACCTGCCATGGCCAACACAACCGGAGCAGTAAGCTTCAACCGATAACTAATTACCCGTCGGTTAGGAACTGAAGAAGTCGACAGTTTTGGTTGGATCGCGAGTGGCTCGGCAGCCGGTAATTCGGTTGGCGGTTGCCTCAGAGCAGTCAGCCAAGTCGCTGTCACATCTTTTTTTTGTTCATCAAGTACTCGCAACCGCACCTCGCCCCAACCATGGTTACGATGCAAGCCAGCCCGGTTTACGGCCACCGTACAAGCAGCGAGTAGAGCCTGTTCGGTGTTATTGAGCGGTCGATGCGTATCGACCAACGCGCATAGTCGTAAACCAGCCCGCAATAGCCGGGCGCTACGTAGGCTGTGCGGTTCCGGTGCACCGGCATTGGGATCGATTTTGGTTTGGTGGCGAACGGTAGTCAGGGCAGCCAGCACTTCGGTTTCAGCCCAGTATTGTTTGTGTGACTGGCGCTGATGATTGCTCCGAACCGCTACTTGTACATCGTTTGGTAAATGACCGTCGCCAAAAGCAAGACTACATCGCTCAGTTTGCGAAGGGGTGCCGAACAAACATGCCGCCACCATGTGCCAAGGACCGTTACCCTCCTTTTCCAGTACATGCAGGATCTGCGCTAATTCTTCTAACAGTAAACCTTTCAAGGTTCGCCCACGCACAATGGGTAATCGGGTTCGCGGATCGATTTCTAGTTCGGTGTCGACCGTACCAACCCGACCACCACCGCTACCAGCGAAGCAAGTGTCGGAAAGCAATTCCATTTCCAGATACAGTTTCATGGCGATTCTCCCGTCGCCGATTCTTCTTTGCCATTATTGGTATAGCAACGTAATGGCAATATCCGGTCCATCAGTTCGATGGCGTCCAAATAGGGGGTTTCGTTATTAGGAAAACCATCGGATATCGCTAAGTTTTTTGGTTCCGGCAGCCATAATCCATCTGCGCTGTCATCCCATTCTTCGGCACGGGATAGGCCGAAGCGATCACGCCAACGATCCAGATGGATTCTAGTAACGCTGGCGCCCTGATGGAGAATGCTGGCCAACTCCTTGAAACGGGTATGGGTTTCTTCCTGTTGTTGCAGGGCATGGACCAGCGTATTGCGAAACCAGTTCCAATCTCGGTAGGGCGCTGTCGTCGGTGGATCGCCAATCACATAGTATGGCCGAGCATGCAACCGCTCCTGCTCGTCGCTAGCGGCACAATATAAGTCACTACTTCGTCGCTGATCGAATGAGGTCAGGCCAGCACCAGCAATGAATTCCCAATCCAGTGCAGAAAAGTCATCTGATTCACCATGTTTTTTGCGCAGATATTTTTTTGTTTCCTTACATAATTTCTCAGCCAATTGATAGGCACGATAAAATGGGTAATGCACGCGAACTAAGGCAATACCGGCGCAGGCATGGGCCGGTTCACCCAATAAATCACCAGTATGTCGATACCACGCACGAAGCAATTCGGCGGCCAAATCTAAAGCGATGCGAGCATCGCAAACCAGGGTGATGTCGTCGCCACCGTAGACAATCGGGCGTACTGGAAAACAGGGTTTGCTTCTCTTGTCATCGATACTTAGAGAGAATCCTCCTTTGTTGGTATCTGTAATCCCAGTAATATTATCAGTTACCCAATCTAAGGCGGTCCGCAAAGTATACTTTCCAGCTTCATTGACTCGCTTTGATAATTCACACAGTTCTAGGAGCGAGCGAGCTTTTTTGAAACGCTGGCCCATGCTATTACCATCAAAATGAATGACCCCCAATATGCTTTGCTCGCCGCACGAACGGCCCAGTTTATCTAATTGATTTGTCCAGACCAAATCATTAGGCAATGAATATTTTTTTTGGTTACTTCCCAGGATGTTTTGCAGATCTTCAGCGGCCTTCTTGCCGTAATCTAGACGAGACTTAGCTGTTGGTCCCAACCATCTTTCATCTTTCTGATCCCATTTTACTGCGGGCTCTCCAGTTGATATACAAGCAGCGGTAACGCCAGATCCATCAAACACGGCTGGAGACCAACGCCCTGCTTTGTTGATGTTTAATTTCCGAAGCAGGTTTTTTCGTTGCTCCTTGAAATCAGCATCGCCGCCATTCCAAGGTTGGTGAACGCAAGTCACGTATAAACCAGGCGCAGTCTGATGTAAGCGACGGCTGAGTTCAGTGGCGATTTCTTTGGCTTGATCGAGGCTGGCTGTCATCACCATTGCATTGCCGCCACCAGACCATTGACATTTAGCACCTATCTTGCAAGCAATATTTTTCAACCATTCATCCAACGCCTGCTTGACGAGATAAGATCCACCCAAGTTTTCTTGAAGGATATTAGAACCAAAGATGTACGGCTGAATGCCGGTAAGATCATAGAGGGAAAGATAGCTCATGACTTCACCCATTCCTCAACACCTTGTTGCAGTGTGACCGCACGAGGCTGCTGACCACTGACCACTTGGCAAGGCTTGCTTCCACCTTTAATATGATCCAAGCCGAATAAGCGCAAGGTGTTGTAACCCGACCAGCGCTCCTCCTGAACGGTCTGTAATACCGACTGAGGCTCCTCATGGAGACATAACATTGCAGCACGGGCGTGTTCGCCACCGATGCGGGCAGCTCGGTTACCCGCCTCAAATAACTTTGACTTCACTAAATAATCATTGTCATCAACGGTACAGGAAAATAAAAATAGCCGATAACCACATACTGCGACTACATCCATCTCGAAATCATCGGGCTTATCACCAATAGAGACATTTTGATGAACTTCATCAAAAATTTTTCTACCATCACATGTAATCATCTGCTTGAGTTGGTCGGCTAGCCATACCTCTAACCAGACGCCATATAGCCATTTAGCATTACTCAAATTAGCTTTCTTTTTCTGTTCTGAATTCTTCCTATGGTAGCTATTGCCTTCAAGCCAACAACTGAATTCCTCAATAGATTTTGCCTCTAAGTTGAAAATTTTAAATAGCATACTAAGGTCTTTTTTGAAAAAAGCACCAGTTTTTTTGAAATTAAATTCCTTAGCAGCATTCCAATCACATTTAATTTTGTCATCATAGCCATCAAGTCTGGCAAGACTATTTTCCCCGTAGAGAGGAGGTAGATGGTCTTGATAGATACTAAAATTATTATCGCAAACAAAACGATGAATCTCTTGTGCCAACTTTAATTTTTTTTCATTCAAATGCTCATTGCCACTTTTTGGGTTTTTATTAAAGTGGAGCTGGCAGAGATCGGCAAGATACAGTTTTGGTAGTTGCTCTTCTAAGAGGGACTCCTTGATGTCATCAAAGTACAATCTACCGTCCGACCCTAGATAGCTAGCATTTTCCGGTTTCCCTCCTTTTTCTTTCCAAAACGAATGGACATGAACTGCCATCAATTTAGTGCCGCCAGTATAATTTAATTTGGTATTTGGCCAGTCTTCTTCAATTTCTTCTAATGTTGCCCTGATAGATTTTGCTTTTTGGTGATCCTTAATTTCCAATGGTAAAATTTTACAGTTTGGTAATTTTACCTTGAGGTGTTCACTGATACGGTTTGTAATCTGCTCAACATCGCTAGTGTAGAGTAACCATAAGCGATCTGGTTCAATTGCACGGATTGAGACGACGACAGGTAAAGGATTAGAACCAACTGTGGCAATTAAAATATTCATAATAATTTCTCCAAAATATTGGCTATCTTAATCTAGCCTCCAGATTATTAGGAGTGATCTATCCTGCCAAATAAGGCAATAGTTACCCTCAGGAAACGGCTATATGGAATTGATAGAAAAATGTCAGCACGGAATTCCCATTTGCTGACTGATTCCTTGTCGCCACACACGGAGCGACAGTGGTGAACTGTGATACCGGCATAAATAGCATATATTTTGTTACAGTAAATCTCAAGAGACAATAAACGCAATTTCTTGGTTAGATTTAACAAGGCTGCTGCTTAATCAAACGATGTTGATGGAAGTACCAAAGGAATCTTGGATTGACAAATGAAGATGATGATATAAATAGGATTTAATCCCTCCTTTTATTACCCCAATCCCTGCCAGCGCGGTTATCATTCACCCATGTCCTTTATCCCTTTAATCCCTCATCCCATC
>JACSSB010000387.1 GCA_014879435.1 Phycisphaerales bacterium | reverse complement strand
GATCGGCTCACGAAAGAATGTGAATTGATTGTGGTGGGCGATGTAGGAAGCGCCCGTCTAGCAAAAACGAACATGGCAAAATCAGTCCACGATGCCGGTTGGGCCATGTTCCGCCACCTTCTTGAATATAAAGCGATGACGCGGAAGGTGGTGTATCGAGAAGTCAGTGAACGCTTCTCAACCCAAACCTGTTCTGATTGCGGCGCAATCGGCGGCCCAAAAGGTCGAGAAGGTCTTGGGATCAGAGAATGGGTGTGTGGTGAATGCGGCGCGATCCTTGACCGCGACGTCAATGCCGCAATGAACATTCTCCGTATGGGGCATCATACGCTGGCTCTAAAGTGAGCCAGGAATCCCCTTCGTTTACGGTGGGGAGGATGTCAACCGTTGCCCGTTGCCCACAACTGCATAACTCTTATACTCCATCGGAATGCGGGAGCCGAAGTCGGCACCTCGCGTCACTTATCCCCGTTCTAAGCCGATGAGCCGATATGCAGCGCCTCGATCCTTTATACGTTCCACTGGCTGATCTGAATCTGATCGAGGCCAGCGCCGGTACCGGTAAAACCTATACCATCACTGCGCTCTATGCGCGATTGGTGGTCGAGGCCGGAATTCCCGTCAACCGCATTCTGGTGGTGACCTACACCAACGCCGCCACCAAGGAATTGCGCGACCGTATCCGCACCCGATTGTCGGATCTGCGCCTCGCGTTCCTGCGTGGCCGCGCCGCCGAACAGGACGAACTCGCTACCCGTCTGCTTGATCTGTTGCCGGATCGGGAACTCACTATTCGCCGCTTGAACAACGCCGTGCGCGGTTTCGATGAAGCGGCGATCTTCACCATTCACGGTTTCTGCAAGCGGGTGCTCGGCGATAACGCTTTTGAAAGCGGATTATCTTTCGAAACCGAGTTGATGACCGATACCGGCGATCTGCTGCAAGAAATTGCCGAGGATTTCTGGCGACGGGAGTTTTACGCCGGTTCGCCGCTGCTGGTGCAATACCTGCTGGAAAAAAAGCAGAGTCCGGAAACATTGCTAGCGCAGATCGAGCGCTATCTGGGTAAGCCCTATCTCCAGATCATCACTCCCCCCGGCGAGGAGGATGGCGCGGTGTTGGAACAGGCTTTCGCCACTGCCTTCCAGCAAGCGCGTGTGATTTGGCTACAGGAACATGCCGAGATCACGGATCTATTCATGAGGGATAAGGCGCTCAACGGCAACGTCTACCGCAAAAATTCCATCCCCAGTTGGCTGCAGATGATGCACGCCTATCTAAGTGCCGAAACGCCCACCTTGGCGCTGTTTGACAAGTTCGGGCATTTCACCACGCGCAAACTGCAAGACAAGAAATCACTCAAAAAGGGCCAGATCGCACCCCAACATCCGTTCTTCGATGCTTGCGAGGCACTAATAAAGGCCCGCGATGCGTTGGTGTATTACGGTCAACATCGGATTCCCATCAAATTATTGGAGTACTGCAATAGCGAATTAGCGATCCGCAAACGCCAGCAACATATTCAATCCTACGACGATCTGTTGCTCGATCTGTATCAGGCGTTGAAGCATCCGCAACAAGGCACGGCGCTGATCGAAACCCTGCGTCGTCGCTATGCCGCTGCCCTGATCGACGAATTTCAAGACACCGACCCGGTGCAATACGCCATCTTCCGTGCCATCTACGGCGGGACCACCAAGCCGGTATTTCTGGTGGGCGATCCCAAACAGGCGATTTACAGCTTTCGTGGTGCCGACATCTTCGCTTATCTCAGCGCCCGCCACGACACGCCCGAACTCAAGCGTTATACCCTCGATGTCAATTGGCGCTCCGATCCGCGTTTGCTGACTGCACTGAATGCGGTCTTTGGCACGGCTAAGGATGGGCCTTTTTTATTCAACGACATCCCCTTTCACCCGGCGATTCCCGCCGAACGCAAACAGCACGAACCGCTGTGGATTCAGGGGCGACAGGAACCACCGCTACAGATCTGGTTGTTGGAACCCGATGGCGACATCCCGCTGAATAAAGATACCGCCAATCGCAAAGCAGCGCGGGCCACCGCCGCCGAAATCGCTCGATTACTGAATTTGGGTACACGCGATCAGGCCCATATCGGCGAACGACCACTGGCCGGTGGCGATATCGCCGTGCTCGTGCGCAGTCATCGCCAGGGGCGCCTGATTCGCAATGAGTTATTGCAGCTGGGTGTGCCTAGCGTCCAGCACGCCGACGACAGCGTGTTCGCTTCCGACGAGGCATCGCAACTGTACTGGCTGCTAGCAGCGGTGGCGGAACCGGGCAACGAGGGTCGGCTCCGCACGGTACTGGCTTCCGATCTGTTCGGCTTGAGCGGCGAGGAACTCTATCGCTTACGCGAAACGGAACAGCCTTGGACGGAATGGCTGGAAAAATTCCAGGATTATCGGCAGTTGTGGCGTGAGCACGGTTTCATGCGCTTTTTCCGCGCTTGGCTGAGCGGTGAGGGAGTGCCGCAACGCGTGCTGGCTTTCCGCGATGGCGAGCGGCGTTTGACCAATCTGCTGCATTTGGCCGAACTGCTGCATTTGGCCAGCCAGAATCATCCGGGTATGGCGGATTTACTGAAATGGCTCGGTGATCGCCAGCGCGCCCCAGCTAACAAGGACGAAGAACAGATGCTGCGCTTGGAAAGCGACGAGAATCTGGTGCGTATCGTTACCGTCCACAAAAGTAAGGGGTTGGAATATCCGCTGGTGTTCTGCCCTTTTCTGTGGGATGGCCGCTTACACGCTGAAAAAGGCCAGACCGCTCTGCTGTATCACGATCCGGCCAAAGCGGGTGCCATGCTCGCCATCGGTGTCGATGAGCAGCATCCGGCACGACAGCAGGCTTTGCGCGAGGAAATGGCGGAAAACCTGCGGCTGTTCTATGTCGCTCTGACCCGCGCCAAACAGCGCTGTACCTTGGTCTGGGGCAAGATCAAGGATGCTGAAACCGCGCCACCGGCTTGGTTGCTGCATCATCCGCCGGTGGTGGGGCCGTCCCAGGATCGCCTGGAGGTGGCCCGACAGCGTTTCGAGGTGATCACGGCGCCAGCGTTGCGCCACGAATTACAAACGGTATTTGCTGCGGCAGGTGAGACGGTCGCCATCACCCCGTTGCCCACAGCCTCGGCATCGCCTTATCGGCCACCCACGACCACGGAACCCACTTTGGCGGCACGCGAGTTTTCTGGAGCACCTCTGGAATTCTGGCGCATCGGCAGCTTTACTACGCTGACCGCCGGTCAATCGATTGAGACACCCGATCATGATTTGAGCACCACACTCCCCGAAGCGCTGGTGGAGGAGAGCGCCCTTGTCGTTCCTGGCAAGAGTATTTTCGATTTTCCACGCGGGGCGCGGGCCGGTATTTGCCTGCATGCCTTGTTCGAGCGGTTGGATTTCACCCAAATTGCCGATGAGGAACGTGTGGAAGCGCTGGTCAGCCGGACCCTGGAAGGCCATGGCCTGGACCCGGTGGAATGGACATCGGTGGTCGCTGATCTGGTGCGGCGAGTGCTGGCAACACCGCTGAATCAGGACGGGTTGTGCTTGGCTGGGGTGAGTTCAGATCGGCGCTTGAACGAATTGGAATTCAGTTATCCGTTGGCTCATCTGCGTGCGGATACCTTGCGCAAGGTACTGGAACGATACGGACAACACACCGGTCCATTCCAAGAAATGATCGAAAACCTGGAGTTCAGTCCCTTACGCGGCTATATGAAAGGTTTCATCGATCTGGTGTTTGAAGCCAATGGCCGATTTTGGCTGGTGGATTACAAATCCAATTGGCTTGGCGCGGAAGCGGCGGCCTACCGAGGCGAGCGTTTGGCGGCGGTCATGGCGCGGGAAGCTTACGTGCTGCAATATCTGATCTATAGCGTGGCGCTGCACCGCTATTTGCGTTGGCGGCTGCCGGATTATGACTACCAGCGCCATTTCGGTGGGGTCTTTTATTTGTTTCTGCGTGGCATGGACCCGACGCTGGGAGCGGAGTGTGGCGTATTCCATGATCGCCCGACATCCGCACTGGTGACGGCACTGGATCGCTTGATGGCCACTGGCAATGCCGAAATCGATGAGACGATGCCAGACATCGCTTGATCGTGTCCAATATATGAAGCGATGTGACACTCATCGCTTCATATTGTCATCGCAAGATAAAAATTGACGTAAAATTTTCACAGCTTCGGCGGTCTTCGATCTTTGCGGATCGCGCCGACCGACCCCGTTTTCCGTCTTGTGGAGTTGAGTTATGCCCGATTATCGTTCCCGCACCACCACGCATGGCCGCAATATGGCGGGTGCCCGTGCTCTATGGCGGGCCACCGGCATTCAGGACGGCGATTTCGGTAAACCGATCATCGCCATCGCCAATTCTTTTACCCAGTTCGTACCCGGCCATGTCCACCTCAAGGATCTGGGGCAATTGGTGGCGCGTGAGATCGAAAAGGCAGGTGGTATCGCCAAGGAATTCAACACTATTGCGGTCGATGACGGCATCGCCATGGGTCATGGCGGCATGTTGTATTCGCTGCCCTCACGCGAGTTGATCGCCGATTCGGTCGAATACATGGTCAACGCCCACTGTGCCGATGCGCTGGTGTGCATCTCCAATTGCGACAAGATCACCCCCGGCATGTTGATGGCAGCACTGCGGCTCAATATTCCGGCGATCTTCGTTTCCGGTGGGCCGATGGAGGCAGGCAAGACCCGGCTGGCGGTGCACAAGTTGGATCTGGTGGATGCCATGATCGCCGCTGCCGATGATCAAATCGATGACGCCACGGTGGCCGAATACGAACGCTCGGCCTGTCCGACCTGTGGCTCCTGCTCTGGCATGTTCACCGCTAATTCCATGAATTGTCTGACCGAGGCGCTGGGCCTGAGTCTTCCAGGCAACGGCTCGCTGCTGGCCACCCACGCCGACCGCCAGGAATTATTCCTGGAAGCAGGGCGACGCATCGTCGAACTCGCCAAGCGCTACTATGAGCAAGACGATGCTTCGGTGTTGCCACGCGGCATCGCTACTTTCGCCGCCTTCGAAAACGCCATGAGCCTGGATATCGCCATGGGCGGCTCCACCAATACCGTGCTGCATCTGCTGGCGGCGGCGCAAGAGGCCGGTGTGGATTTCAGCATGCGCGACATCGACCGTTTGTCGCGGCAAGTGCCGAATCTGTGCAAGGTCGCACCCGCTACCCCGCAGTACCACATGGAAGATGTCCATCGGGCCGGTGGGGTAGTCGCGATCTTGGGCGAATTGGAGCGGGCTGGATTGCTGCACCGCGATACCCACACTGTCAACGGCGTAACATTGGCTGAGGTCTTGGATCGTTGGGATAT
>JACSSB010000334.1 GCA_014879435.1 Phycisphaerales bacterium | reverse complement strand
GGATGCCGCAGCTTGCGCAGGGCCTTAGCCTCGATCTGACGAATACGCTCACGAGTCACATCGAACTGCTTGCCGACTTCCTCCAAGGTATGATCGGTCGGCATATCGATACCGAATCGCATCCGCAATACCTTAGCCTCGCGTGGGGTAAGCGTGGCCAGTACTTCCCGAGTGGACTCGCGCAGTCCCTCGACCGTGGCGGCCTCCACCGGCGACATGACCATAACATCTTCGATGAAATCGCCCAAATGCGAATCTTCGTCGTCACCGATCGGTGTTTCCATCGAAATCGGCTCTTTGGCGATCTTCAACACCTTGCGGACCTTGTCCTCCGGCATATCCATGCGCTTAGCCAGCTCTTCTGGCATCGGCTCGCGTCCCATCTCCTGTAGCATTTGCCGGGAAATCCGGTTCAGCTTGTTGATGGTCTCGATCATGTGTACCGGAATACGGATGGTGCGGGCCTGATCGGCTATCGAACGGGTGATCGCCTGCCGAATCCACCAAGTGGCATAGGTCGAAAACTTGTATCCACGCCGATATTCGAATTTATCCACCGCTTTCATAAGTCCAATGTTGCCTTCCTGAATCAGATCCAGGAACTGTAAGCCACGATTGGTATATTTCTTAGCGATGGAAATCACCAGCCGCAAGTTGGCTTCAACCATCTCCTTTTTGGCGCGACGTGCCTTGGCTTCCCCGATCGACATATGACGGTTGATATCCTTGATTTCGTGGATCGATAACCGGGCTTCGGCTTCGATTTCCTGTAACCGTCGTTGTGCCATCAATACTGCTTCGCGCTGTTCTGCCAGCAGAGGTGAATATTTCTTACCGGCTTGAATCTGTTCGTCTACCCAATCCAGCCGAGTCTCATTTTGAGGAAATGAGGTGATAAAAGTCTTGCGTGGCATCTGCGCCCTACCGACACAGATGTGCATGATTTCCTTTTCGCGGGCGCGGATGCGCTCGGCCATTTCATGCAGACTGGCAACCAACTGATCAAGCGTCTTCGGCACCAGCCGAAATTGCAAGAAACGCTCGCCCAGTTGCTGCCGCAGGGCTTGGTTCTGGGAATGCTCTAAACTGACTTCATCCACACTGTTTTGAGTCTGATGATAGAGGACACGCAGATCTTCAAAACGGCGGGCAGTTTCCTCGGGATCAGGTCCATTTTCGACCGCCCCTCGCCCATCGTCTTCGTCCTCATCACCCTCGCCCACACCGACATCTTCGCCCTCATCATCCTGACTCTGCACCTCATCCTCATCGACCACGGTATCCGCGTCATCCGTAACGAATAACATGTCCTCGTCAGACAATGGTGGCGTGGCTTCTTCGATATCCTGGAAGCCGCTGATCACGTCAGCCAAGCGGGTACCATTTTCACTAATGGAGTCGTAGACCCGTAATAATTCGCCTATCGTCTGCGGATAGTTGGCCAGCGCCGATAGCACTTGGCTCATCCCTTCTTCAATGCGCTTGGCGATCTGAATCTCTCCCTCACGGGTGAGCAACTCGACCGTTCCCATCTCGCGCATGTACATCCGAACCGGGTCAGTGGTGCGACCAAATTCGCTGTCCACAGCAGCCAGTGCGGCGGCAGCTTCTTCGGCAACCACATCATCGTCGGCACTAACCGGGTTCTCGTTGAGCAACAAAGTTTCGGTATCTGGCACGAACTCGTGAACTTCGATACCCATGTCGTTGATCATAGCGATGATATCTTCGATCTGCTCAGGATCGACGATGTCATCGGGCAAATGGTCATTCACCTCGGCATAAGTCAGAAATCCCTTTTCTTTGCCGCGGGCGATCAACTTCTTCAATTGTGATTGTTGCTGCTCGCTCATGACCTGTTCACGTACTGAGGTATGGAAAAATATAAACTTCTAGTAATATCACAAAATTCTGTAATTTACCAGTTATCATCAATGAAAGAAGTTAGACATTTTTTACTTTTGTCAAGTTCCGTAAAACTTCTTGCTCTTCGGTGCTAAAAGCACGAGGTGAGACACGCCGTAACAGCATGTCCGGCAAGTGCTCCAACAAATCGTTGCGGCGATCCAAAGCGGCGAGAATATCGCTGAATTCCTGTGCAAACTGGTAATTTCCCTCCGCTATCACCGGCTCCCAAGTCGCCAACCGCTCCAAAATCACACCTTCGCGAGTATCCCGGTAGCGTTCCAGTAATGCTGCGGTAGTCAGTTGCGGATTGGTACGCCATGCAGCGATCAGGCTAGCCAACAACTTCATTCCTGGCTCGTCGCCATCCTGAAATGCCAAAGCATCATCCCTGAGCTGCTGGGCCAGTTCCGGTCGATACAACAGCAGAGCAATCGCCTTGCGCAAGGGGGTTCGCGTCAAGCGCAAATTGTGATCGATCGGGTTAGAAGTCGTCGTGGCTGGCAGCCGCAACCGAGTACTAACCAATTGCGCCTCCTGCCGCAATCGCTCCTCCATGAGATCGCGGAAATGCCCATCAGGCAATTTTTCCAGCAACGGCCGTGCTAACTCCGCCAAGCGAGCACGACCAGCCAAAGTATTGGGATCGACCTGGGCACGCAGCGCGCTAAACAGATAATCAGCCAATGACATGGCCTGTTCCAACCGTCGTTCGAATGCCACCCGGCCCTCCCTTCGGATCAAGGTATCCGGGTCTTCACCTTCGGGCAGCAATAAAAAACCGATCTGCCGACCGTCACGCAAATAAGGCAGCGCAACTTCCAACGCTCGCCAAGCCGCTGCCCGTCCGGCACGATCGCCATCAAAGCAGAACACCAAATCGCTGACCACCCGAAACAGCCGCTCGACGTGCTCGGAAGTAGTAGCCGTACCCAGCGTAGCGACAGTGTAGGGAATATCATGCTGCGCCAAGGCCACCACATCCATGTAGCCTTCGACCACCAATAGCCGCTGCAAGTGCGGAGTACGGGAGCGGGCCTCGTGTAAGCCGTACAACTCTGTACCTTTGTGAAATACCAGCGTCTCTGGGGAATTCAAATATTTAGGCGTAAGCTCACTATCCAGCGCCCGTCCACCGAAAGCGATGACTCGGCCACGGCGATCACGGATCGGAAAAGTAATACGATCACGAAAGCGATCACGCGCACGCCCCTGTTCGTCGCGACTAGCCAGACCGGCATCAATCAGATCCTGGGGCGTGGCACCGGCCTGATGCAGTGTTTGGCTCAGATTATCCCATCCCGGTGGGGCGTAGCCGATTCCAAACGAAGCGGCGATCTGACCGGTTAACCCGCGCTGGCGCAGATAATCTACTGCTCGTTGTCGAGCGGGATGCGTGCGTAATTGCTGGCGGAAGAACCGATCAGCCTGGGCCAACCAATCCAATAGTGGCTGGGTCGAAACACTTGAACCACCCGCAGTTCTGGGTACTTCCAATCCAACCAGACGGGCCAAATCCTCGACCGCCTCTGGAAATTCCAAACGCTCATAGGCCATCAAAAATCCAATGGCGGTCCCATGAACACCACAGCCGAAGCAGTGGTAAAACTGCTTGCGCGGGCTAACCGTAAAAGATGGAGTTTTTTCCGCGTGGAACGGACAACAGGCCATAAATTCTTGGCCCGCTCGGCGCAACGGCACCCGGGCGTTGACGATCTCGACGAGATCGACCCGGCTGAGTAATTGATCGATGAATTCCCGAGGTATACGACCAGCCATATCCACAAATCCTAGCGGACCGGCGGCCAACTGTCAGCGATCGGGCACGATGGAAAAAATGTCGGATCGAAAGCGAAGCGCAGTACAACCGTTCCGATTAGGCACCAAGACGCGCCTTGACTCGAGCACTGATCTGAGCCATATCGGCCCGCCCTTGTGCTTGGTCTTTGATCAAGGCCATAACCTTAGCCATGTCGCGTATCGACTGGGCCTCAGTCACGGCGATAGCGTTAGCGACAAGGGTATCGATATCCGCCTCGCTCAATGGTGCTGGCAAGTAGGACTGGATCAGCTCGATTTCAAAGGATTCCTGGTCTGCCAGATCTTCACGACCGGCACTCTGGTACTGAACGAGCGATTCCCGGCGCTGCTTGATCATTTTCTCTAGCACGCCGAGCACCTGGGCATCATGCAATTCGATGCGTTCGTCCACTTCGCGCTGCTTGATGGCAGCCAGAATCAGGCGGATCGCCCCGAGGCGCCTCTTATCCTTGGCGCGCATGGCGGTTTTCATGTCATCCTGAATACGGTCTTTAAGGGACATGACGGTGGACTCGCGAACGGAAAGAAGAGATCGAATGAAACGTTTAGAACAGACGAATGCGGCGGGCAGCTTCCCGAGAAAGCTTTTTCAAGTGGCGCTTGACCGCGGCGGCCCGCTTGCGTTTGCGTTCCTGAGTGGGTTTCTCGTAAAACTCGCGGCGGCGCACTTCGGACAGCACACCGGCTTTCTCACAGGAACGTTTGAAGCGGCGTAATGCGACATCAAACGGCTCGTTTTCTTTGACTTTCACGGCTGGCATTAAACCATTTCCTCATGCATGGCTTTGGGCAAAATAGAGCTGGAGTTGAACAATTCAGAAAATGGTGAATCATACTCGCGCTCGTTATCAAATGCAAAACGGTGAGTGATCATGTTACTTCTTGGCATCGAAACATCCTGTGATGAAACCGGTGTAGCGCTCTATGACAGCGAGCGGGGCCTACTGGCACATGCCCTACATAGCCAGGTCAAATTACATGCCGAATACGGTGGAGTGGTACCGGAACTGGCCTCGCGCGATCATGTACGCAAATTACTGCCTCTATTACGGGAAATCTTCCGACAGGCGGGGATGACTCCACACGCGATTGAGGGCGTGGCTTATACCCGTGGACCAGGGCTGATCGGTGCTCTGCTGGTAGGAGCGGCTATCGGTCGCGGCTTAGCCTGGGGTTGGGGTGTACCGACCATTGGTGTGCACCATATGGAAGGGCATCTGCTGGCACCCATGCTGGAACCGGAACCTCCTGAGTTTCCCTTCGTAGCACTGCTGGTGTCGGGGGGACATTCGCTGCTGGTGGAAGTGGAAGGTATTGGCCAATATCGCATACTGGGTGAATCGGTGGACGATGCCGCTGGCGAAGCCTTTGACAAGACCGCCAAACTGTTGGGCCTGCCCTATCCGGGTGGACCCGCATTGGCCAAACTGGCGGAACAGGGCGACCCACGACGATTTCGCTTCCCACGACCGATGACGGATCGACCCGGCTGTGATTTCAGTTTCAGCGGTCTGAAAACCGCTGCGATCAATACTTGGCGTGGGCTGGAACCGACCGCAGAGAACCGGGCCGATGTAGCGCGCGCCTTCGAAGAAGCGGTGGTGGATACACTGGCGATCAAATGTCGGCGGGCATTGCGTGCGACAGGGCTACGGCGACTGGTAGTCGCCGGTGGCGTGGG
>JACSSB010000384.1 GCA_014879435.1 Phycisphaerales bacterium | reverse complement strand
ACTATCGGTTTCACTACTATTCGTGCGGGGGATATCGTTGGCGAGCACACGGTCATATTCGCCGACGAGGGTGAACGCGTCGAAATCACTCACCGCGCTTCCAGCCGTATGACCTTTGCCAAAGGTGCAGTGCGCGCAGCAGCTTGGCTAGCGGGACGCAAACCCGGCCTGTATGACATGCGCGATGTGCTTGGCTTCCGTTGAAAGAAAATCCTCACGGTGAGGATTTTCTTTCATTCACCGATCCCTGGAGCCTCGTGGCACGATTTGGTAGACTCCCGTCTGTCTGAGTTTGCCATGTCGTATCGATTACGGGGGCGGTTCACAAACCGCTCCCTTTCTGTGTGTCCATTTTGGAGGCTTGCTTGAGGAAACCCGCGCTTCTGGCCTTGGAAGACGGTAGCCTATTCTGGGGCGAATCCATCGGCGCCGATGGTTATGCCCAGGGGGAAGTCGTTTTCAATACCTCGATCACCGGCTACCAAGAAATCCTGACCGATCCTTCCTACTGTCGGCAGATTGTGACGCTGACCTATCCCCACATCGGCAATGTTGGCACTAATCGTGGCGATGAAGAAGCCAGCCCAATTCATGCCAGTGGCTTGGTAGTACGCGATTGTCCACGCATAGCCAGTAATTGGCGTAGCCAACAACCCCTGGAACGCTACCTGTGCGAGCATGGCGTGATTGCCATCGCCGATATTGATACGCGACGACTCACCCGGTTGTTACGAGAAAAAGGCGCGCAAAGCGGCTGCCTGATCGCTGGAGATGCTCCTGATGCGGATCAGGCATTGCAACTGGCGCGTGCATTCCCCGGTTTGAAAGGCATGGATCTGGCTCAAGTCGTGAGCGTTACTGAGCCCTACGAATGGCGGGAAGGTACTTGGCAGCTGGCTGATAATGCTTTTTCGGATGTGCGCGCCACTCGCCATCATGTCGTTACCTACGATTATGGCGTCAAACGCAATATCCTACGGATGCTAGCTGAGCGCGGTTGTCGGATCACCGTGGTCCCTGCACAAACACCGGCCAGTGTTGTCATGAGCCTGAATCCTGCTGGTGTGTTTCTGTCCAACGGCCCTGGCGATCCCGAACCCTGCGACTATGCCATCGCTGCCATTCGTGAATTGCTGGATGCGGGGATTCCACTCTTTGGGATCTGTCTCGGTCATCAACTATTGGGACTGGCCAGTGGTGCACGCACCGTCAAGATGAAATTTGGTCATCATGGCGGCAACCATCCGGTGCTCGATCTCGACAGTGGTCGCGTCATGATCAGCAGCCAAAATCACGGCTTCGCGGTTGACGAAACCACGCTGCCCTCCAATCTACGGGCAACACACCGTTCATTATTCGATGGCTCGTTACAAGGGTTAGCCCGCACCGATCAACCGGCGTTCAGCTTTCAGGGTCACCCGGAAGCCAGCCCCGGCCCGCATGATGTCGCGTCACTGTTTGACCGCTTCATCGCCATGCTGGACGCGCGCGTCGGCGCCTAACAGCTATTTTCTTCGTTTCACTACTCGCGGACACTGATCTGTCCGCTAGGTAAAGTCATGGCTAAGCGCAGCGATTTGCATAGTATCCTGATCATCGGTGCCGGTCCCATCGTGATCGGTCAAGCCTGCGAGTTCGACTACTCCGGCGCCCAAGCCTGTAAGGCACTACGGGAAGAAGGCTATCGGGTCATCCTGGTAAACTCCAATCCCGCCACTATCATGACCGATCCGAATATGGCCGATGCGGTGTACATCGAGCCCATTCACTGGCAAACGATCAGCCGCATCATCGCCTGCGAACGACCCGACGCCCTACTACCAACCATGGGCGGCCAGACTGCGCTGAACTGCGCGCTGGACTTGGTACGGCATGGCGTATTGGAACAGTATGGCGTGGAGATGATCGGAGCCTCGCCCGATGCAATCGATATGGCCGAGGATCGCGAACGCTTTCGCCAAGCGATGCACGAAATCGGGCTCGCCACGCCGCGCTCGGTCATCGCCCACAGCATCGAGGAAGCGCTCTCCAAGCAAGCCGAAATCGGCTTCCCGACCATCATCCGGCCCTCGTTCACACTGGGCGGTAGCGGTGGTGGTATCGCCTATAACCGCGAGGAACTGGTGGAGATCCTTGAGCGCGGACTGGATCTGTCGCCGATCGATGAAGTCTTGCTGGAAGAATCGGTGCTGGGCTGGAAAGAATACGAAATGGAGGTAGTGCGCGACCGCGCCGATAACTGCATCATCGTGTGCTCGATCGAAAATCTCGACCCGATGGGCGTGCATACCGGCGACTCCATCACCGTGGCGCCAGCGCAGACCCTCACCGACAAAGAATACCAGATCATGCGTGATGCCTCATTGGCGGTATTGCGCAAGATCGGTGTGGACACTGGCGGTTCCAATGTTCAATTTGCCATCAATCCAGAAAATGGACAGATGGCCATCATCGAAATGAATCCGCGGGTTTCCCGATCCTCGGCTCTGGCTTCCAAGGCCACGGGGTTCCCCATCGCCAAGGTCGCAGCCAAACTAGCAATCGGTTACACCCTGGATGAACTCAAGAACGAGATCACGGGTGGTCGCACTCCGGCTTCCTTCGAGCCGAGTATCGACTATGTAGTGACCAAGGTGCCGCGCTTTAACTTCGAAAAATTTCCACAAGCTAACCAGCGGTTGACCACCCAAATGAAGTCGGTTGGAGAGGTCATGGCCATTGGCCGTACCTTCCAAGAATCGCTGCACAAGGCATTGCGCGGCCTGGAGATCGGCACCGACGGGCTCAACGAAATCCTCGACCGCCACCATCCCGATCCCGATGTCGTGCTCAAGCACGAACTCGGTATGCCCGGTCCACAACGGCTGTGGTTCGTCGCCGAAGCGTTCCGCCTGGGATACTCATTGGAAGCACTGTACGAACTGACTCGAATCGATCCCTGGTTCCTGGCACAGATCGAAGAATTGGTACAAATCGCGGGCGAAGTACGTACTTTCGGACCCGAAGCGTTGCGGGACCGGTTACGGTTATATTTCCTCAAGCGTAAGGGCTTTTCCGATAGTCGATTGGCGACTCTAGTCGGGGTGAGCGAGGATCAGATCCGCCAGTGGCGTAATGAGCTGGATATTCACCCGGTCTATAAGCGCGTCGATTCCTGCGCGGCCGAGTTTGCCACCAGCACCGCTTATCTTTATTCCACCTATGAGGAGGAATGCGAAGCGGAGCCGACCGACCGGGCCAAAATCATGGTATTAGGGGGTGGCCCCAATCGTATCGGTCAAGGGATCGAATTCGACTACTGCTGTGTCCATGCTGCTCTCGCCTTGCGTGAGGATGGCTACGAAACCATCATGGTCAATTGCAATCCAGAGACGGTATCCACCGACTTTGACACATCCGACCGTTTGTATTTCGAACCGCTGACCCTGGAAGATGTACTGGAAATCGTCCGTAAGGAACAACCCCAAGGAGTGATCGTCCAGTACGGTGGCCAAACGCCGCTCAAACTGGCTCGACCGCTGGAAGCTTGCGGCGTACCGATCATTGGTACCTCACCGGATGCTATCGACCGTGCCGAGGATCGCCAACGTTTCCAACACATGATTACCCAGCTTGGTTTGCTGCAACCGCCCAATCGCACTGCACGTGAACCCGAGGAAGCAGTACGGCTGGCAGAGGAAATCGGCTACCCCTTGGTGGTGCGTCCTTCCTATGTGCTGGGCGGTCGGGCTATGGAAATCGTCCATCAAGAAGAAGACCTACGCCGCTACATGACCGAAGCGGTGCAGGTTTCCAATGACTCACCGGTACTGCTGGATCGTTTTCTCAACAACGCCGTCGAGGTAGATGTAGATGCACTCAGCGATGGTCACGAGGTGCTGATCGGCGGCATCATGGAGCACATTGAGGAAGCGGGTGTACATTCTGGCGACTCTGCCTGCTCATTACCTCCCTACTCGCTCGATCCAGCATTACAAGACCAGCTGCGCACCCAGATTCGAGCGATGGCGCTAGAGCTAGGTGTGGTTGGATTGATGAACACCCAATTCGCCATCCAGGGTAACGACATCTACGTGTTGGAAGTCAACCCGCGTGCTTCCCGCACCGTTCCCTACGTTTCCAAGGCTACCGGTCGAGCGCTGGCCAAGATCGCTGCTCGTTGCATGGTGGGACGAACTTTCGCCGAGCAAAAGGTGTCTGGCGAGGTGATCCCCGCCTATTATTGTGTGAAGGAAGCGGTGTTCCCCTTCGTCAAGTTTCCTGGCGTCGATCCGCTGCTGGGGCCAGAAATGAAATCCACTGGCGAAGTGATGGGAGTTGGGCGCACCTTCGGTGAAGCCTTTGCCAAGGCGCAACTTGGCGCGGGTAATCAGCTACCACGAAGCGGGCAAATTTTCATCAGTGTACGCGATGCTGATAAATCGAAGGCAGTGGAAGTTGCGCGTGAGCTGGAACGGCTTGGCTTCAAATTGGTCGCCACTAAAGGAACCGCTACCACCTTGCGGACCCATGGTCTTAGCTGCGAAACCGTCCATAAGGTGGGAGAAGGCCGACCACATGTTGTAGACCTGATCAAAAACGACCAAATCGCTCTGATCATCAATACAACGGAAGGTAAACAGGCGATCGCGGATTCCTACTCTATCCGCCGCGAGGCCCTGATGCACAAGGTGAGCTACACCACCACCATCGCCGCTGCGCGGGCTACCTGTCAGGCCCTGCGTGAACTCGACAACGGGAGTGTGAACTGCCTCCAGGATTTACACCGGGAATTACACGTATGACCCAAAAAACCCCGATGACCGCCGCTGGCGCGAAAAAGCTACGCGCAGAGCTACTCCAATTGAAGACGGTGGCACGACCACAAATTATTGCCGCCATCGCTGAAGCCCGTGCGCATGGTGACTTAAAGGAAAATGCTGAGTATCACGCGGCTCGCGAGCAGCAAAGTTTCACTGAGGGGCGTATTGCCGAAGTCGAATCGAAACTGGCTAATGCCCAAATCATTGATGTCACCACATTACCCCCCTCGGATCGCGTCGTATTCGGCTCTACCGTAGTACTGATCGAAGAGGAAAATGAGGAAGAAAAACGCTATCAAATCGTGGGTGAGGATGAATCAGACCTTAAAAAAAATAAGATTTCTTTCGTTTCACCAATCGCTCGGGCATTGATTGGCAAATCCGTTGGTGATGTGGTCGATGTCCAAACACCTGGCGGTTTGAGAACATACGAAATCGTCAATGTACAATATATTTGAGAACGGTTTCACAAAGTGCAGCAATGACTTTGTTAGACTTGTCAGGAATGAGCTTGGCCGTTTATAATCCATAAATTGATTAGATGGGCGATTAGCTCAGTGGGAGAGCACTACCTTCACACGGTAGGGGTCGCTGGTTCGAGCCCAGCATCGC